>NZ_JAAAPJ010000030.1 GCF_009909145.1 Corallococcus silvisoli | reverse complement strand
GAGAGTAGGTCGCTGCCGGATTCTTTTTGAAAGCCCCTGGTGCCTCATGGCGCCAGGGGCTTTGTCTTTGCGGGCTTTGAACCAGGACGGGCTCCGCCGCGTTCTCCCTCGTGGATTGATCCGACGGGATGCGAACGTACGGGTGCCTGGCTTTGTGGCTGGCCTGACCCTGCCCGGGTTTGCTTGAGTGGTGCTCCCCCCTCTTCTGGACAGGAGCTCCCTCGCATGCAACTGCTACGAATCTACGCCGCTGGTCTGTTCGCGCTGGGGCTCCTGCTGGTGCCGGCCCAATCCAACGCGGAGGCGGGCGTTCGTCTGGGTGTGGGTGCGGACTACTGGGTGGACTCCAGCGCCGCCTTCAACTTCACCCTGGGCGTCGAGGGGCACGTCGCGGGTCCCATCTTCGTGGGGGCCCGGTTCGGCGCCGTGCTGGTGACGGATGGCAACATCATCGGTGTCCCCCTGGACATCTCGATCCGCGCGCGGGTGGGGCGGACCGTCTACATCGAGGGGCTCGCGGGGCCGTGGATCTTCTTCAAGGGTGACACCTTCAAGGCTCACGCCGCGTTTGGCTTTGGGCTCCAGGGAAAGGCCGCGAGCATTGGCATCGAGGTGGGCTACCTCGAGCCGAATCCCATCATCGGCCTGCGGCTGGGCTACAAGTTCTGAGGCGCGGCCTCAGTAGTGTGGCGGACGCTCATGCTGACGGGCGTCCACCAACCCCGGCTCGGCTTCGAGCTTGCCCTTGAGCCGGTCCAGCTCCGCCCGGAGCGCGTCGATGACGCGCCCCTGCTGGTAGAGCACGTCGCTCAGCTCCTGCAGCAGCTCCTGCTGCTGCGTGTAGCGGATTTCCAGCTCGACCAGGCGCTTGTCTTCCATTGCCGTCTTCTCCGCGAGGGGAACCAGCCCCCATGAATACCCTCGAACACCTGCAGCGTGCCCGTGAGTTGCTTGGTCGCGGACAGCCTGAGCTGGCTGAGTCCGCGCTGAGTGACGCCATCGATGCGGCCGTGGCGGCGGAGGACCTGGTCCTCCTCACCCAGGCGCGCTTCGCGCTGGGGGAGCTGCTCTTCCAGCAGGGCCGCGATGAAGAGGCAATCCCCTTCCTCCAGGCTGTGGTCCGGACTGAACGGGCCGACGGCTCCGTGGACGCTCCGGTCATCGCCTCCGCGCGGATGCTGCGCCAGATTCGGGGCCAGGAGCCCCGCTGACGGACGTTCAGGGCAACCGGCACTGCTCCCGGATGGCGTCCATCCGCTGCGGAAACCGCCGCTCCAGGTCCGTTCGCGTCCGCCGGGCACCCTCGAGCCTTCCAGCCCTGACCTGGAGCATGCAGAGCGTGGCCAGTGCGCGCGTGTCCGAGACATCCAGACGGTCCGCCTGCCGCAGGGCTTCCTCGCCGGCGTTCTCGTTCCCCAACTGGAACCACGCGACCCCGAGCTGGAAGTGGCCTTCCACCAGCTTTGGATCCTTCTGCACGGCTTGCTGCAACAGGCTCACGGCTTCGCGGCTCCGACCGTCCTTGGTGAGCACCAGACCTTGCTCCACCAGGAGCCGGGCCGGGGGCACCTTTCCCTCCAGTGACGTGAAGACCTTCAGCGCCTCCTCCGGTCGTCCCAGCCGGCTGAGCATCCGGCCGTAGCGCACGCCTACGAGTGGATCTCCAGAAGTCTGGGTGTACGCCCGGGACAAGGCCTCCATGGCGCCTTCAACGTCGCCCTTCTCCTCGCTCAGGTCCGCTCGGAGCAGCTCCGCCCTGGCGTCCGTCGGCGCGAGCTTCTGGGCCTTGGCCAGCGACTGCTCCACACAGCGGGTCATCCGCTCCCGGTCGCAGATGCTCGCGAGCAGGAGCTGCGTCTCCACCGCGTTCGGGTCCCTCCGCTCCGCTTCCAGGGCCAGGTCGTGGGCCTCCGCGGGCGCTCCTTCTTTCAGGAGGTCCGCCGCCGTACGCAGGTCCGCCGCCGTCGCCTTGTCATTGTGCTTGAGCGGCACCAGGAAGCGCAGGCGGCTCTCGGTGTCGTCCGTGGCCCGGGCGATGGCGAGCTCCTGCTCGGGCATGTTCCGGGGCAGGAAGAGCGGGATGAGGTGGATGGCCAGCGCTCCCGCGGACACCCACAGGACGCCTCGCAACCCCTGGCTCCACCGCGGGCCGTTCCGCACTCCGGGTTCGTTCGTCAGCTCGCTCATGCCCGCTTCCTAGACGGCGCGCAGGTGGGGACGCAGGCCCGAGGGCAGCTCCAGCCCGCAACTCCAGCACAGCTCGAAGTTGGCCGGATTCTCCTCGCTGCACCGGGGGCACGTTACCGAACGGTTGGCGGCTTCCTGGTTGGCCTGGAGCTCGGCGAGGACCTGTCTGCCTGCCTCCAACTCCTGGGGCCACAGCCACAGCTCCACCCAGGCCTCCGTGCTGGGGATCTCTCCACTCAACGGGACCAGGGACTCTCCGCGGATGTCGACCGACAGCCCCGCCGACTCCAGGGCGCCCGCCAGCATCCGCGCCTCTCCGACCGTGCGGTGCACGGAGAACTGCACGCGCTTCATGCTGCTTGTCTGTCAGAACCGGGGCGCCGGGGCAACCGGACCCGGCTGCCCTCCCGCTGTGCTCCCCTCGACGTGCTCCTCCAGGGGCATCGCGCCTGTCCTCCTGGACCGCTGTGGGCGTCCGTCACTCATCGTGGCGGAGCTGGTGCGGTAGCACTGCGTGCGCGTGCCGGGGGGCGCGGGCGTGGAGCTCCGTTGTCAGCAAGGCATCCAGCTCCGCGAGCAGGCGATCATACCCGCCCCCGGCGCCCTTCGCGGGCAGCCGCTGGGTGGCGAGCCGCAGGCGGGGTGCCTCCTCGTCCTCGAAAGCCAGCGTCACCGTCAGTCCGTCCGGGCCCGCTGCCTGGGGCGCCAGGAGCGCGGGCTCGGGCTCGCGCCGCAGGGACTCCAGGAGAGGGGCCAGCCGGTGGATCTCCTCGGGCGACAGGTCCCGCTCCACCACCGGCTCGCCCTGCTCCAGGACGCGCAGGTGCTTCATGCCCTCCACCCGCAGTGCCTGGGCGCCGGTGTTCGTCCGGCCATTGCGCTCGTAAGTCACCGTCTTCACGCGAACCTCCCTCTGGCCAGGAGTAGGCATTCGCCTCCTCCTTCGCATCCGGACGGGCCGGTGACGGGGGCTTCCTCCCCGGGAATGCGAGCCCCAGCGACCAGTGCCCGACAGTGCGGGGCGCCCCCGGGCCCCTGCGCTTCCAGCGGCCCCCTCCCTACCGTGCCTTCCGTCCGGGCGCCTTGTCCGGACACACGGAGGGTGCCGACCGATGAGCAAGAACAAGAATCCCAGCCCCAATGACCAGCGCTCCAACACCAAGAACCCCGAGCGCCCGGAGCACAAGGCCTCCCAGGACAATCGCGCCAACCAGATGAACCCGAACCGTCCTCCGAATGGCCCGCCGTCCTCCCCGCCCCAGCACGGCGGTGGCGGGATGCCGGGTGGGAATGACCCGTCGAAGCGCGGCTGAGCCAGGCGCCGTTCGCGGGGCCGTCAGTGCCGTGACGGAAGGGTGAGGCCGGCCGCGTGGTTCGGGCCGGCCCTCCCATGTCCCGTGGGCCTGCTCTCAGCGGATGCGCGGCGAGCACTCGCCTTCGCCGCGGTAGTGGCCCACGGTGCGCACGAGCGCCGTCACGAAGTCACGCAGGGTGCGCACGCTGCCCGCGCCGCCCGTTCCGTACTGGTTCGATGGCAGCGACGTCAGGTCCACGGCGGCCAGCTCCTCCAGGGTGATCTCCCCATCCGGGCCCACCACGCCGGTGCTGTCCGCCGCGGCGATGGCGTCGAAGCGCATCTTCGCGTCCGCCGACTGGAGGTCGTCGAAGAACAGGTGGTCGCCGTGGATGGTGAGCTGCACCGTCTCCGTGCCGCCCTTGGGCACCGTCACGCCGTTGCCGATGTCCTCGTTCTCGCAGTGCTCGTAGAGGGTGTTGGTGGGGAAGCCCCAGCGGAAGCGCTTCGACGTCGCGCCCTTGGTGGCCGTGCCCTCGACGTAGACGGACCAGCCTTCGGCGTTCATCCGCGTCACGTCCTCTGGGGTCGCGTTGCCCGCGGTGGCATCCGTGACAGGGGCGATGGCGTAGCTCACTTCATCCCATTCCTCGGAGGCCAGGTCGTTGAACGTCGCGACTTCCACGGGGCCGGGACGGTGCACGTCGTACACCTTCGCGGCGGTCTGCTCGGCGGCGGTGTCACCTCCGTGGTTGGCGACCTTCAGCTCGCCCAGCTTCACGAGGAACTTGTCGTACTTCACGCTCCAGCCGTCCGCGAAGGCGCTCGAGGGGATCTGCTTCTCGATGAAGTCCTCTCCGTACGCGGTGAACGTCACGTTGCCCTGGCCGGACGAACAGGCCACGAGCCCCAGGCACGACACTCCCATCAGCCAATGCTTCATCATTTCACGGCTCCTTCCACCCACGTCACGACGTAGGCGCTGGTGTCTTCCACGCCGCGCACCAGCCCGTTCTGGGCCTGGCTGTCAGCGGGGAAGGTGGAAACGCCAGACGCGTCCGGAGGCGACGCGGTGGCGAAGTCGATGCGGTCCATCCATTTCCCGAAGTCCACCGCGATGCGCACGAAGCCGGACTCCTGCTTCAGCTCCCGCTCGAAGCGCACGCCCTCGATCGCCTTGGGCAGGTCCACCGTCGCGTCGAAGCGCACCGTGGCTCCGGAGGCGTGCGTCGCGCTTCCGCGCACGTGCACCTGGTGGCCGCCCAGGACGTTCTGCGCGTCCGTCGCCGCCGTGGGCGTCGCGAGCGTCAGCTCCAGGGAGCCGTACGAACCGGTGACCGCGTTGGCGTCGCCCAGCGAGGCGCCCCCGGCCGTGAGCAGGTCCACCGTCTGGACGTTGAGCACCTCGCCCAGCGCGTCGCCGGGGACGTAGTGGCCGGGGTGCGCGTTCGCGGTGCCTCCGATGAGCGAGTACCAGTCGAAGCGCGGGGCTCGCCGCGACAGCAGCACCCGGCCTTCGTAGAAGCGCACCGAGCCCACGGAAAGCTGGGCGGCTTCCGGCGTCACCGTCCAGCCGTACTCGTTGGGGGCGGTGGGCGCGGTGGACGTCATCGTCACGCCGAAGGTGCGTCGCTCCGCTTCCGTCTTGGTTCCATCGCCGCAGCCCAGGCTCAACAGGGTCGCGGCCACCGCCAGCGTGCGCGGCAGGGCAGGGGTTCGATGCATCACAGGTGGACCTCCAGGGTGAGCGAGGCCACGCGTGGTGCCCCCGCGGTGAAATGTCTTGCCGGCACGAGGCTCGGCTGGGCGGCGGGGTCGAAGCGCGAGCTGTAGACGAACTCGCCATCGCGCCAGCGCGTGTTCAGCAGGTTCTTCACGTCCAGCCGCAACGCGAGCGCGCCCCGCCGCAGCGCCGCCTCCGCATCCACGAGGAACACCGTGTGGCTGAACTCGTCGTAGGGCAGCGGACGCGGGCCGATGAGCGTGAGGCCCGTGCCCAGCGACAGGAGGGAGCCAATGGCGGACAAGGGCTTCTCCCAGCCCACGTCCGCTCGGGCGACCAGGGGCGCGAAGTAGGGGAGCTTCGCGTCCGTCTTCGTCACCGTCGCGTTCGCCAGCGTGCCGCTCAACGCGGCCGTGAGCCCCGGGAGGGGGCGCGACTGGAGGGCCGCGGAGATGCCCGTGCGCAGCGTCTGGCCGGTGAAGACCGTGGTGCCCACGGTGTGGTCGAAGAAGAAGTCGTCCGCCACCTGTGAACCGAAGACGCTCGCCTGGAACGACAGCCGTTCGCCGTCGCTCCGGGTGCCCAGCTCCGCGCCATGAACGTCGACGAAGGGGGCGCGCTCTCCTTCGGAGAGGCTCCTCGCCTGGGGGGAGCGGAAGCCGTCGCCGTAGCTGGCGAAGAGCGCCCAGGTGTCCGTGAGGGAGTACTCGACGCCGGCCTTCGCGCCCCAGTGCACCCCGAAGGCGCTGCGCGAGTAACCCTGCCCGTCGTAGAAGCGCGGGTCGCGGAAGGCCAGCGCGTCGAACACCTCCACCCCCAGCGCGTCCGCCCGGCCTCCCAGTCGGAAGGCCCAGCGGCCCACGGGGAGCCGGGCCTCGGCGTAACCCCAGACATCCGTCTGGGTGATGTCCGCGTCCACCTCGTCCGCGAAGAAGGTGCCGTCCGTCTCGCGGTAACGGCGTTGCGTCTGCTGGATGCCGTCGCGGCGCCCGCCCAGTCCCAGCTCCAGTGCGACGGGCTGGCCGTACACGAGGACCTGCCGGCGGTGCTCGGCGCGCAGGCCCAGCGTGGAGCCTCCGTTCGTCTGCTCCAGGCCGTCGCCCCGGTCGTCCACGCGGTAGCCGGTGAAGTTGTTGCGCAGCCGCAGGTCCGAGAGGATTCCGAAGGCCTCCAGTCGCGTGCGCGCCGTGCCTTCGCGCGGCAGGTCCACGCCGATGAGGAACTGGTGGCGGGACACCGTGCCGCCCTGCCGGGCGAAGGAGCCGGAGTAGAAGCTCCGACGGCCGGACTCCAGGTCGTCCTCGCGCACGACTCCTGGCGAGTCGAAGCGCGTGACGTAGCTGCCGCCCAGCACCCTCGCGCTCAAGCCGTGGCCCAGGTCCACGTGGGCTTGCGCGAGCAGGGCCGCCCGGCCATGGCCGCGCTGCGGGCCGAAGCCGTCTGACTCCCCGAGCTCCAGCGCGGCGAAGGTGCCGGGGTCCTCGCCGGGACGCACCGTCACGACGAGCCGACGCTGGCCGTACTGGCCCAGCGTGCCCGCGAACTCCACGCCCTGTTCCCTCGCGCCCAGGTCCATGCGCACCGTGCCCGCGACCGCGAAGTCTCCCTGGAACGCGCGGTAGGAGCCCTCCGTCACCTCCAGCGATTGGACGAGCTCCGGGATGATGAAGTTGGTGTCCGCGTAGCCGAGCGCGTGGATGTGGCTCACCTCGTTCACGGGCAGGCCGCCGACGTTCAGCTCCACGTCCTGGCCGTGGATGGCGTCGAAGCCCCGGAGGAAGAGCTGCTGGGCCTTGCCCTCGCCGCTGTGCTGCGAGGCCACGAGGCCCGGGACGACCCGGAGCACGTCCACCGCGTTCAGTCGCGGCGCCGTGTCGAGGATGTCCCGGCCAATGGTGACCTCCGCCGCGCTCCGGGCCGGCCGCGTGCCGCGCACCACGGTGGACCGCTGCTTCGCGGGGGCCTCCGGGGGAGCGGCCTCCGGCGGAAAGGCGGGAGGCTCCGGGGAGGGCTCGGGCGTGGAGGCCCGTGCGTTCTCCGGGACGGGTGGGGGCTCCTCCCCGGCGGCGGAGTTCGTGGCGGGGGTGGTGTCCGGTGGCGTCCCGGCGGTGTTCGCGGGCGGTGCTGGCGGAGCCTCGCCCGTGCCGTCATCGGAGGCGCGCGGAGTTGACTGGCTTTCCGCTCCAATGGGTTGTCCATGACCGGATTGCATCTGTTCCGGCATGACTTCAGTGACCGCATGTCCAGCGGCAGCCACGTGCGGTGCTCCGGGGACGGAGCCCGGCGCTGCGTGAAGGAGACACGTCGACAGCGTGGCGAAGGCAATTCGCAACATGGTCACGGGAGGGGCAGCGCGAGGAAATGACAGCACGTCCCTGGCGCGCTTTCCGGCGCGTTCCAGGACGTGATGAATGATGGACAGACAGCCCGCGGAGGACACGCGCTCACGCGGGCCCCTGTCCGGCTCAAGCCAGACGGACCCCGTGGTCGCGAGATGTCTTTACGGACGCGCGAAGGGCGTGGATGTGGCTATGGCCCTTGCGGCATCGCGGAGGAGCGCAACCGCTGACCCGGTGACCACTCCGGGCCCCGCGCGGGCCCCACCCGCCACGACACCCACCGCAGCACCGGTGGGACGAACACCGTCCAGCTCGCCGCCACCGCCAGCAGGTGCTCCACCGAACCCGTCAGGTGCCGGTGGCCATGGCCCTGCTTCTCGCCGGCGTCGTCGTGCTCGCTGTCATCGCGGCCCGGCGTGCTCCGCCCGGCCTCCGCCTGACATGCCTTCGCCGTGCCCGCGGGCCCACACGCCGTTCCGCCCGCGCGGTGGACGTGGCCCCCAGGACCATGGACGTGGGCATGCCCACCCAGGCCGCCCCCGTGCCCCACCACCGCGTGCAGCACCGGCGCGACCGCGAGCCCGTAGACGAGGACCCACAGCCCCAGGAGCGCCAGATCGCGTCGGTCTCGGGAGTCCCACACGGGGTTGGTTGGTGGCGCGCGGACGCGTCCAGGACGGGTGAGGTGAGGCGCCCGTCTGCCTATCCGTCCTCCCACGGACACGCAAGACCGCCGCCGCCGCCCGCTGCCGGACAGTCTCCCGCCGTTCAGTCCCACGCGCCCGTGGATCTCTTGACGCATTGCATCTAAATCCGCTGCGGCCGAAGACTTCCCGTCATAGAATCAGGGCGTGCGTTCTGAATCCGCCGTGCTCCATTCGCTGCCAGCCTCCACGGGCGCGACTCCCGCCCCGCCGCCTTCTCGCGCCGAGCGCTTGCGCTTGCTGGGGGCCGAGCCCTTCGACCTGCTGGTCATTGGCGGCGGCGTGACAGGGGCGGGCGCGGCCCGGGACGCGGCGCTGCGCGGGTTGAAGGTGGCGCTGGTGGAGCGCGAGGACTTCGCCAGCGGGACGTCCAGCCGCTCGTCCCGCCTCATCCATGGTGGGCTGCGCTACCTGGAGCATGGCCACCTGGGGCTCGTCTTCGAGTCGAGCATCGAGCGGCGGCGCCTGCTCAACCTGGCGCCCCACCTGGTGCGGCCGCTGGCCTTCATCTGGCCCGTCTACGAGGGCGCCCGGGTGCCCCGCTGGAAGCTCAACGCGGGCCTCATGCTGTACGACGCCCTGTCGCTGTTCCGCAACGTGAAGGCGTACCAGCGGCTGTCGCTCAAGCAGGTGGTGGAGGCCGAGCCGGGCATCCGCGCGGAGGGGCTCAAGGGCGGCGCGCGCTACTACGACGCGGCCACGGACGACGCACGCCTCACGCTCGCCAACGCGCTGGGCGCGAGCGAGGCGGGCGCGGTGGTGCTCAACCACGCGTCGGTGAAGCAGCTGGTGCTGGAGGATGGCAAGGCGCAGGGCGCGGTGGTGGTGGATCACCTGACGGGCCTGGAGCACACCGTGCGCGCCCGGGCCGTCGTCAACGCCACCGGGCCTTGGAGCGATGAGATCCGCCAGCTGGATTCGGGCTCCGAGCGCTCCGGTCCCTCGGTGCGCGGCAGCAAGGGCGTCCACATCGCCGTGCCCCGTTCGCGCCTGGGCATCCAGGACGCGCTCACGCTGCTGTCCCCCGTGGATGGCCGGGTGATGTTCATCCTGCCCGCGGATGCGTTCACGCTCATCGGCACCACGGAGACGGCGACGCGCGCCCATCCGGCCGAGGTGCGCGCGAGCGAGTCGGACGTGGCCTACCTGCTGGCGTCCGCCAATGCCTTCTTCCCGGAGGCACACCTCACGCGCGAGGACATGGTCAGCGCCTGGGCCGGCATCCGCCCCCTGGCCGCCAGCGGCTACCACGGCAACAGCGACGCGGGCAGCGCCAGCCGCGAGCACGCCATCGACGTGAGTCCCTCCGGCGTGCTGGCCATCAGCGGCGGGAAGCTCACCACCTTCCGGGTCATGGCCCGGGACGTGGTCAACGCCGTGGAGCGCCGCCTGTCCGTGCCCCACCGCAAGACCCCCACCGCCGAGCGCCCCCTGCCGGGAGGCGACATCGCGAAGCTGGACGCGGAGCTCGCGGCGGCGCGCGAGGAGGTGGGAGACGCGGCCACGGGTGACCATCTGGTGCGCGCGTATGGCAGCCGCTGGCGCGCCGTGTGGGCGCTCACTCGCGAGACGCCGGTGCTGGCCGAGCCGCTCGTGGACGGGCTGCCCTACCGCCGCGCAGAGGCCGCGTGGGGCGTGTCCCATGAGATGGTCCAGACGCTGGCCGACCTGCTCATCCGCCGCCTCAAGGTCGCGTTCGAGACGCGCGACCAGGGGCGCGCCGCGGCCGTCCGCGCCGCGGAGGTGATGGCGCCGCTGCTGGGCTGGGATGCCGCCGAGCAGGAGCGACAGCTGGCGGCCTATGCCGTGGACGCCCAGCGTATCTTCGGCGTCGATCCCTCGGACGCCTGAGTCTCCCTCGAGGCGCCGGGCCGTGTCCGACGCGGTACGCCGTGGACGGTGGAGCCCGGCTTCGGGCGTGCGTGCGCCGCGCGAGCGTTGGACGCCGCACTTTGGTCGGCACCGGATGCCCGTCGGGCGCATGACAGCCGCCCGAGCAGTCGTCCTGTGTCCATGCTTAAATCGCTTCGGGAACGGGAAGCAGTGCTGCCCCGTTCTTCCCGGCCACCTGTTGGGGGCGGCCGGTCACGGCGCGGTATCCATGTAGGCCGGGCACGAAGGAGATGCATCCCATGAAGCGTTGGCTTTTGCTTGGGCTCGGGCTGTCCGGTCTGGTGGCATGCGGCGGTGACAAGGAGCCTACGGGCGGCCCCGAGCCGCAGGCCTGTCCTGGCACCACCGACCAGGCGCTGCCGGGGCAGGCGGCCTCCGCGCTGAGCGCGCCGGAGGAGCCGGACGGCGTGATCATCACCTACAAGCCGAAGGTGGCCGCCAGCGGGCTGGCCGTCGCGGCGGACATCGTGGCGACCGTGGAGCGGCAGGGCGGCAAGGTGAAGCGCCGCGTTCCGAACCTGAACATGCTGTCCGCCCGGCTGTCGCCCTCGGCCATCGCGGCGCTGAAGCTGAACCCGGACGTGCTCTCCGTGTCGCCCAACCGCCGCGTATACGCGATGGGCCTGCCCACGCTGCCGCCGGTGGCGTCGTGGCAGGGGGCGTTCAGCAGGCAGGGGTCGGTGGGCGAGTACACCGAAGGGCTCAAGCTGATCCAGGCCCCGAAGGTGTGGGACGCCAACAACGACGGCATCATCGACGCGGGCGCGCCCACGGGCGAGGGCGTGAAGGTGTGCGTCATCGACAGCGGCTGGGACAGCAAGCACCCGGAGCTGAAGGCGGCGTTCCTCAAGGGCCATGACTTCGTGGAGGACGACGACGACCCGTCCGACCAGACCGTCTCGCAGGGCGTGGTGACGGTGGGCGGCGGCCACGGAACGCACGTGGCCGCGACCATCCTGGCGCAGTTCGGCCCGGGCACGGGCGGACGCGTGGGGCCCGGGCAGGATCCGAACGGCGTGGTGGGCGTGGCGCCCGGCGCTTCGCTGCTGGTCGCGCGAGTGCTGGACGTGAAGGGCGGCGGTAGCACCGACGACGTCATCGCGGCCGCGGACTGGTGCCGTTCAGAGGGCGCGCGGATCGCCTCGCTGTCGCTGGGCGCTCCGGATCACTCCGATGCCGAGCAGCTCATGTTCGAGAAGGTGTGGGCCAACGGCAACGGCATGTTGTCCATCGCGGCGAGCGGCAATGACGGCAAGCGCGGCATCTCCTATCCGGCGGCGTACATGCCCTCGGTGATGGCGGTGGGCGCGGTGGACCTGCAGGGCGAGTACGCGAGCTTCTCGCAGTTCGGCCAGGAGCTGTCCGTGGTGGGGCCGGGCGTGAACGTGCTGAGCGCCACGGTGATGGGCGCGGCGTCGCTGTCCGCGGTGAACGCGGGTTCGACGCCCTTTAGCTCCTCGCCGCTCTCGTACACCGCGCAGGGCACCTACACGGGCCGGCTGGTGAACTGCGGCCTGGGTGAGGACCGCGCCTCTTGTGGTGATGAGGCCACCTGCGACGGCTTCGTCGCGTACGTGGACCGCGGCGACCTGTTCTTCGAGGAGAAGGCCCGCCACGTCATCGAGGCCGGCGCGCGCGCGGTCATCATCGGCAACAACGTGGCGGACGATGGCGATGGCACCTTCACGCTGGGCTCCGCGAACTCGCACTGGGTGCCCACGGTGTCGGTGTCGCAGGCGTCCGGTACGTCCCTCAAGGCGCTCGTGGGCCAGGAGGTGACGGTGGCCATCACGGGCCTGGACTACCAGCGCGAGTCCGGGACCTCCATGGCCACCCCGCACGTGTCGGGTGTCGCGGCGCTGGTGTTCAGCGCCCGGCCGGATCTCTCCGCCGCGCATGTGCGCGCGGTGCTGGAGAAGTCGGCGCTGGACGACAAGGTGACGCCGGGCTTCGACGAGAAGTACGGGCACGGCCTCGTGCAGGCGACCAAGGCCGTGGAGCTGGCGCGCTCGCTGCCCGCGGGCGGCGGTCCGCTTCCGCTGCCGTAGCGGCGGCTCGCTTCGACGGCTCGCGCCCTCGGTTCCTTCACGGGAGCCGGGGGCGTTTCATTTCCGGGGCAGGCGCGACGCCGTGGGCTCCTGTCCTCGTCGGAGGGCGGGCGGAGGGGCGACCCCCTGACGCCCGAGACGGTGGTTCCCCTCCCTGGAGCGCGCACCTTCTCCAGGGGAGGTGTGCCGCGCATGAGGCGAGAGACCTGGTTGGGCTTGGGAATCGCGGGCGTGGCCTGCCTGCTGATGTGCGCGGGGACGCCGGGGAGCGGGAGCCCTCCGGCGACGGAGGGGACGGATGTCCTGCTGGGGCAGTCTGGGATGACCGACCGTCCACCTCCGGACGAGGACGCTCCGCCCACGACCGCGCAGCCGCCAGAGACACAGGCCCCGGCAGCGACGGCCCAGGGCACGGGCGGATCCGGGACGACGGAGCAGCCGCGGGCCCCCG
The DNA here is from genome assembly GCF_009909145.1 of Corallococcus silvisoli. Classification (NCBI taxonomy): domain Bacteria; kingdom Pseudomonadati; phylum Myxococcota; class Myxococcia; order Myxococcales; family Myxococcaceae; genus Corallococcus; species Corallococcus silvisoli. The sequence goes on along the minus strand of NZ_JAAAPJ010000030.1, from coordinate 67,899 downwards.
CTGGGACGGCCCCTGATGTCGGCGCTCCCAATGGGAGCTCGGGGGCCTCCGCGAACCCGAACGCCGTGGGGTATCCCGCCGCGAATCCCAGCCAGGATGTCGGTGGTTCGAGCAACGCGGGCACGGGGGCGAATCCGAACACCGGCGCGGTGGCGAACCCTGGCCCGGCCGCGTATCCGAATGCCGGTGCGGTGACGAACCCTGGCCCGGCTGCGTATCCGAACGCCGGTGCGGTGACGAACCCGGGCACGGCCGCGTATCCGAACGCAGCGGGCACCGCGAATGCGAACCCTGCGGCGAATCCGAACACCGGTGCGGTGACGAACTCGGGCCCTGCGGCGAATCCGAACACCGGCGCGGTGACGAACCCTGGCCCGGCCGCGTATCCGAACGCAGCGGGCACCGCGAATGCGAACCCTGCGGCGAATCCGAACACCGGCGCGGTGGCGAACCCGGGCACGGCCGTGAGCCCGCAGGCGGGGAACACGGCGGCGCCCAACCCGGGCACCAACGCGAACGCGAACCCGGGCACGGGCGGCACGGGCTCCTCGGGTACGGCGCCTCCCGCCCAGGCGCCTGCCCCCGCCGCTTCGGGTGGCATCGCCGTGGTGGATGCCATCTATCGCGGCGTGGTGCGCTCGGTGTCCTCGAAGGAGGTCGTCATCGTGGATGCGGGCGCGCGCGTGCCGCTGGAGATTGGCACCCAGACGCGCATCCTCCGCAACGGCGAGGCCATCCGCGTGACCGAGCTCAAGGAAGGGGAGAAGGTGCGCGCGGTCGTGAACCTGGTGGGCCGGAGCCACACTCGGGAGATCTCCGTGCTGTCCGGTGACGAGGCCCGCCGTGCCGCGGGTGTCCCCCTCCGGTGATGGGGCCCGCCGTCCGTCAGTCGCGCGCGACCCTTCGCGTCTCCGGGAGGGAGGCTTCCACCATGACGGTCTACGACCGATACCGAACCCTGTTGCACAAGCTGTCCCTCATCCGCGCTCGCGCGCCCGGCGGTGACTCGCCGGAAGCGGATGCGCTTCTCGACGCGATGGACGAGGTCTGGGACGCCATGTCCCCCGGCGAGCGCGCCGCGATGGAGCGCGAACGCTCCCGGCTGGCCCTGCTTCCCGACACGCACTCCGCGCCCGCGTAAGCCGCCCGCGTCACTTCCGCGCGGACTCCAGGGGCGCACCCGTGGGCCCTTGGGGAATGCGCGGCGACGGTCGCGACGGCGGCAATTGCCTCCCCCGACGCTGGCGCCACACCGCCCGCGAGTAATCCACCACCGACGCCAGCGACAACAGCGCGACGAGCGCCACGAGCGGACGCACCAGCGGTGGGTAGAGCAGCACGCACAGCAACACCGCGAGCTGCAGCGCCGTCACCAGCTTGCCCAGCATCCGCGCCTTGAGCTCGACGGCCCGCATGTCCGGCCGCAGCCTCGCGACGATGAAGCCGATGGCCGTGCCGATGTCGCGCAGGAGCAGCAGCGTCAGCTCCACCGGATCGATGAGCCCATCCAGCAGGCACACGATGAAGGCCGTCACCATGAACGCGCGATCCGCCACCGGGTCGATGAGCGCCCCCAGCCGCGTGGCCAGCCCCCGGTTCCGGGCGATCCATCCATCCAGGAAGTCCGTCGCCGCCGCCACCACCACCAGGAAGGCTCGCGTGCGCGAATCCGACACCACGATGAATGCCGCGGCGAGCGGCAGGCGCGACAGCGACAGCAGATTGAGCAGCACGAGGCTTGCCCGACGGTGCATGGCCTTCAAAAGGTAGTGCTCGCTACCTGGGGCGCACCTGTCCGCGATGGCGAGCGTCCAGCGAAGAACTCCCACGGGCGCCCCCCTGAATCCGCATCCGCCCGGAACCCGCCGGCGGCCGTGCGGTGTCCCACGCGGGAGGCCCGGGACTCCTCCCGGCCCCCACCGTCCCAGGAGTTCGTCCCCGTGAATGCGTTGGGAACCCACCGCCCCCCGCGACACCTGCGCGCGTTCCTCGTGCTGGCCACCGTGGCTTCTGTCGCGCTGCCCCTCGCGAGCTGCGAAGCGGCCGGCCGGGCGACGGTCCAGCCCCACGCCCCCACGGCCGAGGAGCGGACGCACTATCCGTGGCTCCCCGCCACCGCGCGGGTGCGTGCGCTGGAGGAGACCTTCGCGCCTCCGGAGGGCTACGCGCGCGTGCCCGTGGAGGCCGGCTCCTTCGGCGCATGGCTGCGCGGCCTGCCCCTGCGGCCCGAGGGCACCCCCGTGCGCGACTACCAGGGCGGCACGGTGCTGGCCGCCTCCGACGCTCGGCTCGCGGCGGTCGCGGAGCTGGACGTGGGCGGCGTCAACCTCCAGCAGTGCGCGGACTCCATCCTGCGCCTCCATGCCGAATGGCGCTGGGCCTCCGGTCACCCGGAGCGCATCGCCTACCACTTCACCAGCGGCCATCTGGCGGCGTGGCCCCGCTACTCGGCGGGTGAGCGGGCGCGCGTCTCTGGCGCGAAGGTGACGTGGGTGCCGGGCAGCGCCGCGGCCGATGCGTCGCGCGCGGCCTTCCGGAACTACCTGGACCTGCTCTTCACCTACGCGGGCACCCTGTCCCTCCAGGCGGAGGGCGCGCGCGTCACGGGGGAGCCGCGCCCCGGGGACTTCTTCGTCCTGGGCGGCAGTCCCGGCCACACGGTGCTCGTGTTGGACGTGGCCACCAACGCGAAGGGGGAGCGGGTGGCGTTGATGGGCCAGGGGTTCACGCCCGCGCAGGACTTCCACGTCCTTTCGGGGAAGGACGGCCCCTGGTTCCCGCTGGGCGGGGACTCCGTGACGACGCCCTTCTGGGTGTCCTTCCCCAGGGCGTCCCTGCGCCGCCTGCCGTCGCCATGAGACCGGCGGCCTGAAACATGAAACATCCTCGTCTCCTGGCGGGCGCCTCCCTGGCGCGTCCCCGGGCAGACGGGGAGGCGGTGACGGGGGCGTATCGCGGGGTTCCGCTGGCATTGGTGAGAGGGGGAAGGCAGGTTGCGGCCTGAAGGGGTGTCCTGCCGTCAACGGGGACGCACCGAAGCCGGGCCCGTCCTCCCCCCACGTGCCTGCAAGCAGCCTAAAGGAAAGGCGTCCCGCTCCCCGAGCCTCCACCATGTCCTCCGCCGCGTCCCTCCTCAGGTCCTCACCTCGGGCCAGCATCCTCATCGTCGACGACACCCCCGGGCACCTGTTGGCGCTGGAGGGCATTCTCGCGCAGCTGGGGCAGCGGCTGGTGCGGGCCGCGTCCGGCCGGGAAGCGTTGCGGCGGGTGCTGGACGAGGACTTCGCCGCTGTCCTGATGGACATGAACCTGGGCGACATGACGGGCGTGGAGGTGCTGGGCCTGCTGCGCGAGCGTGAGCGCAACCGGCGCACGCCGGTACTCCTGATGACCGCGGGTGACGGGGACGAGAAGGAGTGGCTGGCCGCGTACGCGCACGGCGCGGTGGACTACCTGCGCAAGCCGCTGCGGCCCGAGATCCTCCTGGCCAAGGTGTCGATGTTCGTGGAGCTGCACCTGGCGCGCGAGGCCGTGCAGCAGCGCGAGGAGGCCCTGCGCGAGCGCGAGCGGGACGCGATGGAGGCCATGCACCGCGAGCGGCTGCATGCGTTCTTCATGCAGGCCCCGGTGGGCATCTCCATCGTGCGCGGGCCGGACTTCGTCTTCGAGCTGGCCAACCCCCACTACGAGCTGCTGGTGGGCCGGAAGGTGCGGCCGGGGCAGGCGCTGAGGGAGGTGTTTCCGGAGATGGACTCGCAGCCGGAGATCATGGAGGTGCTGCGCGAGGTGGTGCGCACGCGGCAGCCCTTCTCTCGGCCGGAGTTCGAGGTCCAGCTGGAGCGCGACGGCCATCCGGACTCCGTCTTCTTCAACGTCATCTACCACCCGCTGGTGGAGTTGGATGGCACCGCGGCCGGCATCATCACCCTGGCCACCGACGTGACGGAGTTCGTGCGCGCGCGACGCCGCACGGAGGCGCTGACCCAGGACCTGCGCCGGCAGCAGGCCGCGCTGGCGGACAGCGAGCAGCGCTTGCGCCTGGCGCTGACGGCCACCTCGCTGGGCACCTTCGACATGGACACCGTGAATGGCACGCTCCGGTGGGACGCGCGCTGCAAGGCGTTGTTCGGTCTGCCCCCGGAGGCGGAGGCGTCCTATGAGCTCTTCCTCGCGGGCCTGCACCCGGAGGACCGCGACGCCGTGCAGCGCGCCGTGGCGCTGAGCTGGGACCCCACCGGCCGGGGCGACTACGACGTCGCGTACCGCACCGTGGGGCTGAAGGACGGCGTGGAGCGCTGGGTGCGCGCCACGGGCCGGACGCTCTTCGAGGAGGGCCGGCCGGTGCGCTTCGTGGGCACCGTGCAGGACATCACCGCGCGCAAGCGCGCCGACGCGGAGCGGGCCCGGTTGATGGCGGGCGAGCTGCGCCGCACCGAGCAGCTGCGCGGCCTGTCGCGCGCGAGTCTGGCGCTCAACGCGGCCGGTAGCGTGCAAGCCATCCTGGACCTGGTCACGCTCAAGGCGCGCAAGCTGATTGGCGCGAACCAGTCCTCGGTGCGGCTGGTGGAGGGACGCGAGGCGGGCCCGCCGCTCACCGCGCTGTCCTCGGTGGAGCCGGGCGCGGCGACGGAGGTGGACGAGCGGGGCCTGTTCGCCCGCGTGTGCCAGGAGAACCGGCCGCTGCGGCTGACGCGCGACGAGCTGCGGCAGCACGCGTCGTACGCGCAGGCGGTCCCCGCGCCCTCACCCGCGCTGCCGCTGAAGGGCTTCCTCGCGGTGCCGTTGGTCGGGCACGACGGCCGCAACCTGGGGCTCGTGCAGGTGTCCGACAAGGTGGAGGGCGACTTCGACGCGGAGGATGAGACGGTCGCCGTGCAGCTGGCGCAGATGGCCAGCGTGGCGCTGGAGAACGCGCGCCTGTACGAGACGCTTCAAGCGGAGCGGCGCAACCTGTTCGCGGTGCTCAAGCAGCTGCCCGCCGCCATCACCGTGCTGCGAGGCCCGGAGCTGATCTTCGAGATGGTCAACGACCTGCGCCAGAAGCTCACCGGCTCCAGGCCGCTGGTGGGGCTGACCGTGCGCCAGGCCCTGCCGGAGTTGAAGGACCAGGGGCAGGTCGAGCAGCTGGAGCGGGTGTTCCGCACCGGAGAGACCTACCGGGGCCACGAGGTGCCCATGCGCCTGAGCCGCGAGGTGGGGCAGGACGCGCCCGAGGGCTACTTCAACCTCACCTTCCAGCCGCTGCTCAACGCGGAGGGGCAGGTGGAGGGCATCGTGTCCGTGTCGTGGGAGGTGACGGAGCAGGTGCTGGCGCGGCGGCGCATCGAGGCGCTGGCCGCGGAGCTGCGGGAGCGCGAGCAGCAGTTCCGCACGCTGGCGGACTCCATCCCGCAGCTGGCCTGGATGACGGAGCCGGACGGCAGCATCTTCTGGTTCAACCAACGCTGGTACGACTACACGGGCTCCTCGCTGGAGCAGATGCAGGGCTGGGGCTGGACGTCGGTGCATGACCCGGAGGACGTGGACCGGGTGGTGGCCCACTTCAAGGCGGCCTTGAGCGAGGGCCGGCTGTGGGAGGACCAGTTCCGCATGCGCCGCGCGGACGGCACCTTCCGCTGGTTCCTGTCCCGCGCGATGCCGGTGCGCGACGCGGAGGGCCGCATCGTGCGCTGGTTCGGCACCAACACGGACATCGACGACGAGCGCCGGACGCTGGAGAGCCTCAAGCAGGCGGAGGAGGAGATCCGCCGCCTCAACACGGGGCTGGAGAAGCGCGTGCGCGAGCGCACCGCCCAGCTCCAGGAGGCGAACAAGGAGCTGGAGTCCTTCAGCTACTCCGTGTCGCACGACCTGCGCGCGCCGCTGCGACACATCACGGGCTTCGCGCAGCTGCTGGACCGCCGGGCGGCGGCGAAGCTGGATGACGTGTCGCGGGGCTACCTGTCCACCATCGCGGGCGCGGCGAAGCAGGGCGGCACGCTGGTGGACGACCTGCTCGCGTTCAGCCGCATGGGCCGGGCGGAGCTGCGCCAGACGCGGGTGGACCTGGGGCCGCTGGTGGACGAAGTGCGCAAGGACCTGCTGCCGGAGTCCACGGGCCGGCAGGTGGAGTGGCGGGTGGCCCCCCTTCCCTCGGTGGAGGGCGACCCGGCCCTCTTGCGGCAGGTCATCCACAACCTGCTGTCCAACGCGTTGAAGTACACGCGCCCGAAGCCGGAGGCCCTCATCGAAGTGGGCGGGCGAGAGACGGAGACCGAGGTCGCGGTATGGGTGCGCGACAACGGCGTGGGCTTCGAGATGCAGTACGTGGACAAGTTGTTTGGCGTCTTCCAGCGGCTGCACATGGCCGAGGAGTTCGAGGGCACCGGCATCGGGCTCGCGAACGTGCGGCGCATCGTGTCGCGCCACGGTGGACGGACCTGGGCGGAGGGCGCCGTGGGGCAGGGCGCGACCTTCACCTTCACCCTGCCCCGGACTTCTCCGCTGGAGAAGAAGGAAGACCGCGCGTGATCGAGCTCAAGAGAATCCTCCTGGTGGAAGACAGCGCCAACGACGTGGCGCTCACGCTGGCGGCGTTGGAGGAGGTGAATCTGGCCAACGAGGTGGTGGTGGTCCGCGACGGTCAGCAGGCGCTGGACTACCTCTTCCGCAAGGGCGAGTTCGCGGGCCGGAAGGACGGCCACCCGGCGGTGGTGCTGCTGGACTTGAAGCTGCCGAAGGTGGATGGGCTGGAGGTGCTGGAGAAGGTGAAGGGTGCTCCGGAGCTGAAGGCCGTGCCCGTGGTGATGCTCACCTCGTCGCGCGAGGAGCGGGACCTGGCGCGCAGCTACGGCCTGGGCGTGAACGCCTACGTGGTGAAGCCGGTGGCCTTCCCGGACTTCGTGTCCGCGCTGCGCGAGCTGGGGCTCTTCTGGGCGGTGGTGAACCAGCCGCCGCCGGGCGCGCCCGGTGTCGGGGGGCCCAAGTGAGCGCACGCGGCGGTGCCGCGCTGGACCTGACCCCGGCCCCCGCTGCCGGCCGGCCGTTGTCCATCCTGCTCCTGGAGGACAGCGCGCTGGACGCGCAGTTGGTGGCCGCGCAGTTGGAGGAGGGCGGGCTGCCCTCGACGCTGGAGTGCGTGCCGGGCCGCGCGGCCTTCACCGCCGCGCTGGCGAAGGGGAAGTTCGACCTCATCCTGTCGGACTACAACGTGCCGGGCTTCGACGGGATGAGCGCGCTGGAAGCGGCGCAGGCGGTGTGTCCGGACACGCCGTTCCTCTTCGTGTCCGGGGCGCTGGGGGAGGACCGCGCCATCGAGCTGCTCAAGCGCGGCGCCACCGACTACGTGCTCAAGGACCGGCTGGAGCGGCTGGGGCCCAGCGTGCGGCGGGCGCTGCGCGAGGCGGAAGGGGTGCGGCTGCGCAAGCGCACGGAGGAGGCGCTGCGCCGCTCCGAGGAGCGCTACCAGTTGGTGGCGCACGCCAGCTTCGACGCCATCTGGGATTGGGACCTCCAGACGGACGCGATGCACTGGATTGGCGACGCGACGGAGGAGGTCTTCGGCTTCCCCCTGGAAGAGGTGGCCGCGGACGCCGCGTGGTGGCGCCGGCACATCCACGTGGAGGACCGCGAGCGGGTGCTGGCGGGGCTCCAGCGCGCGTTCGATTCCGACGACGACCGGTGGCAGGACGAGTACCGGGTGCTGCGCAAGGACGCGTCGTACGCGTACGTGGCGGCGCAGGGCTGCATCGTGCGCGGGGCGAGCGGAGGGGCGCGGCGCATCGTGGGCGCGATGCGCGGCATCACCGAGCGGCGGCAGGCGGAGGAGGAGCGGCAGCGGCTGGTGCACGAGGCGCAGGCGCGGGTGGAGTTCGAACAGCAGCTCATTGGCATCGTGAGCCACGACCTGCGCAACCCGCTGGCCGCCATCCTCACGGGAGCCTCGCTGATGCTGCGGCGGGAGGACATCCAGCCGTGGCACGCGAAGGCGGCGGCGCGCATCCTGTCCGCGGCGGAGCGGGCGACGCGGATGATCCGCGACCTGCTGGACTTCACCCAGGCGCGCATGGGCGGCGGCATCCCGGTGGAGGCGGAGCCGTGTGACTTCCACGCGCTCACGTCGCAGGTGGTGGAGGAGGCGCGGACGACGCACCCGGAGCGCACCGTGCTGGTGGAGCAGACCGGGGACGGCCAGGGCGCGTGGGATTCGGACCGGATGGCGCAGGTGCTCTCCAACATCCTGGGCAACGCGCTGAAGTACAGCCCGGAGGACACGCCCGTGCGCGTGGAGAGCCGCGGAGAGACGGATGCCCTCGTCGTGCGCGTGGTGAACGGAGGAGAGCCCATCGCGCCGGAGCTGCTGCCGCGCATCTTCGAGCCGCTCCAGCGCGGGACGCGGGTGGGCCGCTCCGAGCGCAGCATCGGGCTGGGGCTCTACATCGTGCGGCAGCTGGTGCTGGCCCACGGCGGGACGGTGGACGCGCGGTCGTCGGCGGAGGAGGGGACGGTGTTCACCGTGCGCCTGCCCCGCGTGCCCTCGCGGGAGACGGCGGCCTGGCGTGCTTCAGGGCAGGTCCGTCCCCCCGAGGAACCGCACGTCGTCGCAGCGTCGGATGCGGGCCCAGGCGCGAAGTCCTCCTCGTAGCAGGCCGTACCGTTGGAGGGACTGGAGCCCGTACATCGAACACGTGGGCGCGTAGATGCACTCGCGCTTCCAGCGATGGGGCACCGCGTGGCGGTACAGCAGGATGAGCGCTACCACGAGGAGGCACGGCGGATTGAGCCACCAGGGAAGGCGCGCGGGCTGGGGGGCTGGAGCGGGCTGGGCTTCGCGGGCCTCCGCGGGAAACAGCGCCAGGGCGGAGTAGGGATGGCCCTCCTCGGGCGGCGGGCTCATCCCTGCTTCATCCGCTCGAAGACGCAGACCAGCCAGGAGCCGGTCGTGGTTCCGCAGCCCTTGCTCGCCGTCACGGTGCGGTACTCGCTGGAGTGGAGCTTCCACCCCTGGCCGGCGTAGCCGTTGAGGAACTTCGCGAAGTCACCGCAGCGCTTGGGGTTCCAGCCGGAGTCCGTGGCGTTGCAGCCGGCGGCGGGCGGGACAAAGGCATCCACGTGGTACTCGTACATCCCGTGCTCCTTTCAAGGTGTCTGGGATTGGCGGCGGAGGTGCGGCAAGGAGTCCATGCTTCCTGTCCGCGCGCGGCTCTGACCATCCCTCTTGGGAGGGATGGCCCTGGCGGGCGGGCTGACGCAGGCTCGCGAGGGATTGCGTGCGCCTGTCTGGAGGGTGGGCAGGCGCCTGGGGTGCCTCCGGTGTGAGCGGGGCACCGGGTAGGATGCGGGACGGGCCTCATCGTGAAGGGATGCCGCATGTCGAAGCCGCTGGAGGTCATCAACGCCGTCTTGAGCGCGGGCTTCGAGGGCCTGGGGCCGCTGTGCGGCGCGACGGAGCTGGCGGACGAGTACCTGCGGGATCCGCGCTACGCGAACCATGAGGCGCGGATCGATTCGCTCATCCACTGGGAGACGGGGAAGCTGTTCACCACGGGCTTCCTGTCCGGGCTGGGCGGCATGCTGACGCTGCCGGTGGCGCTGCCCGCGGGACTGGGCGTGTCGTGGGCGGTGCAGGCGCGGCTGGTGGGCGCCATCGCGCGCATCCATGGACACGACGTGGAGGAGGACCGCGTGCGGACGCTCACGCTGCTGGCCATCGTGGGCGACCTCGGCAAGGAAGTGGTGAAGAAGGCCGGCGTCGAGGTGGGCCATCAACTGGGCCTGCGCGCGCTGGAGGCGGTGCCGGCGCATGCGCTGGGCAGCATCAACCGCGCGGTGGGCTTCCGGCTGGTGAGCAAGGCTTCGCGCAAGGGCATCGTGAACTTGTCGAAGGGAGTGCCGCTGGCCGGTGGGCTGGTGGGGGGCGCGGTGGATGCGCTCGCGTGCCTCGCGGTGGGCGCCACGGCGCGGCGGCTGTTCGCACCGGCGACGGCGCTGTCCGTGCCGGGCATGTCGCCTGGATGACCGGGCGCGGGGCTTGTCGTTGACGGTCGCCCCGCGCGCTGGAGTCATCCCGGCGCATGGGTCGCCTCCTCGTCGTCCTCGTCGCGCTGGGCCTCGCCGCGGGAGGGTGCCGGCGTTCGTCCGAGGCGCCGGGCACCGGGGGCCGCACGCGCATCGTCTTCAAGTTCCAGCCGCTGTGGGGCGACCCGAAGCCGTTCCGTGAGCTGCTGGCGCGGTACGAGCAGGCCAACCCGGACGTGGAGCTGGTGACGGAGGCGCTGCCCAACGCGTCGGACCTGGCGCACCAGTTCTTCCTCACGTCGTTGCAGGGCGGGGCCACGGACTTCGACGTGCTGGTGGCGGATGTCGTCTGGGTTCCGGAGTTCGCTCGCGCGGGCTGGGTGGCGGACCTGACGGAGGACTTTCCCCCCGCGCGCCTGCGGGAGGAGTTCCTGCCCGGCCCCGTGGACGCGGTGGTGATGGACGGCCGCACGTACGCGGTGCCCTGGTTCGTGGACGTGGGCGTCCTCTACTACCGCACGGACCTGGTGCCGCGCGCGCCGCGCACCTACGAGGAGCTGCGGCGCTTCACTCGCGACGCGATGGCGAAGACCCCCGGCCTCCAGGGCTATGTGTGGCAGGGCCGGCAGTACGAGGGCCTGACGTGCAACGTGTACGAGGCGCTGTGGGGGCACGGCGGGCAGTCGCTGGGGCCGGATGGGCGCGTGCTCCTGGAGACGGAGCCGGCGCGCGAGGCGCTGGCGTACCTGCATGGCCTCATCGCGGACGGGCTGTCACCGCCGACGGTGACGGGGTTCGGCGAGGAGGAGGCGCGGCGCGTGTTCCAGGAGGGCCGGGCGGTGTTCATGCGCAACTGGCCCTATGCGTGGCGCGAGGCGCAGGCGGAGGGCTCGCTCATCCGGGGCAAGGTGGGCATCGCGCCGCTGCCGACGAAGGATGGACAGCCGGGGTGGGGGACGCTGGGCGGGTGGCAGCTGGCGGTGAACGCGCACGTGTCGCCCTTGCGCCGCAAGGCCGCCGCTCGCCTCATCGCGCACCTGACGTCGCCGGAGGCGAACCGCGTGCTGGCGCTGCACTACGCGCGCAACCCGCCACGGCTGGCGCTGTATGACGACCCGGTGCTGCGCGCGGAGGAGCCGTTCATCGCCAGCCTGAAGGACGCGCTGGTGCGGGCGCGGCCCCGGCCGGTGACGCCGTATTACCTGCTCATCGCGGACGTGCTCCAGAGCGAGTTCTCCGCCGCCGTCGCGGGCCTGCGCACGCCGGAGGAGTCGCTGGCGCGCGCGCAGAAGCAGGTGGATCACCTGACCGGAGAGCAGCCCGAGGAGGCGCGGTGAGGGGCTCGGGTTCGCAGGCGAGAGAGCGGCGGCAGGCGTACCTGCTGGTGATGCCGTCGGTGGTGGTGCTGGCGGTGGTGGCGCTGTACCCGGTGCTGGCGGCGGTGTGGCTCAGCCTGCACCGCTTCATCCTGGTGTTTGGCGAGCGGCGCTTCACGGGGCTGGCGAACTACGCCTACCTGCTGGGAGACGCGCGCTTCGGGTCCGCGCTGGGAAACACGGTGTACTTCACGGCGGTGGCGGTGGCGGTGGAGCTGTTGCTCGCGGTGCCGCTGGCGGTGCTGCTCAACCGCGCGTTCCCGGGGCGGGGGCTCTTGCGCGCGTCGGTGCTGGTGCCGTGGGCGATCCCCACGGTGGTGAGCGCGCGGCTGTGGGCGTGGATGTTCAACCCGGACTCCGGGCTCATCAACCGGCTGTTGGGGGGCGCGGAGATCAACTGGCTGGGGGCGCCGGGGTATGCGCTGCACGCGGCCATCCTGGTGGACGTGTGGAAGACGACGCCCTTCGTGGCGCTGCTGGTGCTGGCCGGGCTGCAAGGCATTCCGGAGGACCTCTACAAGGCGGCGCGCGTGGACGGGGCGTCGCCGTGGCGCCAGTTCCGCTCCATCACGCTGCCGCTGCTCAAGCCCGCGCTGCTGCTGGCGGTGCTGTTCCGGTCGCTGGATGCGTTCCGCGTGTTCGACGCCATCTACGTGCTGACGGAGGGCGGGCCGGCGAACACGACGGAGACGCTGAGCATCTACGCGTACAAGACGCTGATGCGCTCAGGCGACTTCGGGTACGGCAGCACGCTGGCGGTGGCGACGTTCCTGGGCGTGGTGCTGCTGGCGGCGGTGTGGCTGAAGTGGCTGGGGCGCGAGGAGGCGCGGGAATGAAGCGGCCGGGGTTGGGCACGGCGCTGGCCGTGGTGGCGTTCCTCACGTTCTTCCTGGGCCCGTTCCTGTGGCAGGTGCTGACGAGCCTGTGGCCGGATGGAGAGCTGACGCGGCCGTGGCCTTCGCACCTGACGGGCGCGAACTACCAGAGCGTGTTGTTCGGGCGGCCGTTCCTGTGGGCGGTGTTGAACTCGCTGGTGGTGGCGACGTTGACGACGGTGTTCTGCCTCACGGTGGGCGCGTCCGCGGCGTTCGCGCTGGCGAAGCTGGAGTTCCGGGGGCGCGGGCTACTGCTGTCCGCGGCGCTGGGCGTGTCGATGTTTCCGCCCATCGCGACGGTGAGCCCGCTGTACCTCATCCTCAGCGCGGTGGGGCTGCGGGACAGCCTGGTGGGGCTGGCGCTGCCGTACACGACGTTCGCGCTGCCGTTGACGCTGTGGGTGCTGACGTCGTTCTTCCGCCAGCTGCCGGACGAGCTGTATCGCGCGGCGCGGGTGGATGGGTGCACGCCGGTGGGCGCGTTCCGCCGGGTGCTGTTGCCGCTGGCGGCGCCCGGGCTGGCGACGACGGCCATCCTGGTCTTCATCTTCGCGTGGAACGAGTTCCTCTACGCGCTGACGTTCCTGTCCACGCCGGAGAAGCGCACGGTGCCGGTGGCCATCAGCCTCTTCGCCAGCGAGTACAAGGAGCCGTGGGGGGAGATCGCCGCGGCGTCGGTGGTGGCGACGCTGCCGCTGGTGGTGCTCACGGTGCTGTTCCAGCGGCGCATCGTGTCCGGGCTCACGGCCGGGGCGGTGAAGGAGTGATGCGCTCCCGGGTGGGCTGACTACCGGCCCGCCGCCGCCACCTCCGCCCACAGGTTCTTGCCTTCCAGCACCGCGTTGAGCGGCTCGCGCCGCTCGGAGACGCGCAGCAGCACGGCGGCCAGTTGATCCAGGTGCATGGGCTTGAGGTTGAGCAGCAGGGGCAGCTTGCCCAGCGCGTGCAGGACGCCGGGAGGCGCGTGGTATTCGCCCTCCAGCGCGGGCGGGCGCACCATCGTGTAGGCGAGGCCGCTCTCGCGGACGATGCGCTCCGCCTCCGCCTTGGCCTTGAGGTACGCGCCCACCGGACTGCCCGCGCCCACCGACGTGAGCAGCACGAAGTGGTCCACGCCCGCGGCCTTCGCCGCGTCCACCAGCTGGCGCGTGGTGCCGATGTCGCTCGTCTCGTACGTGTCCCCGGCCGCGAAGCGCTTGCGCATCGTGCCGATGAGCTGGAGCACCGTCGTGCTGCCGCGCATCGCCTCCGCCAGCGCGGGGGCGTCCGCCAGTTCCAGCACGGCCTTCTTCGGCCAGCTGCTCGCGGGCTCCGTGTTCGCGCTCTTGGGGCGCACGTGCGGGGTCACGGATACGCCCTGTGCCAGGGCCTGTCGCATCAGCGTGCGGCCGGTGGCGCCCGTGGCGCCCGCGACGAAGAGATGACGAGGAGCTGCACTGCTCATGGCGATGCCTCCCGGGCTTCGACCCGCGAAGCCCCCGCACGCCTCTTGAGCACACCGCACCGCCGCTTGCCCAGCGCTTCCCACCACCCCGCGAGAAAGCGGACAGCGGACGTCAGCGCCCGGCCCGGCCGTCAGCGAGTATCCCGGTGGGTTGGAGGCGCGGGCCCGGGCGTCTTCCTCCTCCCTCGCGTGGTTCGCCCCCCGGCCGCGGTCGCGCGGTCCCATCCGCCCCCCGTCGTGGGGTGGAGCGCCGTCGCGAGCTCCGCTCCGAGTGAACCCGCCTGCCCGTAGCTGGAGGGCGTGGATGTGCGCAGCGAGCGGTGAGGAGGCGGGCGCCGTGTTTCAAGGCCATGTCGATCTTCCGCGACGTGGGCCGTCTTTCTGGATGAAACCCCTGATGTTTCCCGAAAGGTTCATCCCCATGGCTCGCTACCTGATGCTGTTGCACGAGACGCCCGCCCACTTCGCCCCCATGTCCCCCGCCGAGCTGCAGGCCATCCTGGAGGAGTACATCCAGTGGAGTCAGCGGCTCCAGCAGGAGGGCCGCCTGCTCCAGGGCGAGAAGCTGCGCGACGAGGGCGGCCGGCGCCTGAAGCAGCAGGACGGACAGCTCCTGGTGTCGGACGGACCGTACGCGGAGGTGAAGGACGTGGTGGGCGGCTTCTTCATCCTGTCGGCGGAGTCGTACGACGCCGCGGTGGCCCTGGCCCGGACCTGCCCCCACCTGCGCCACGGGGAAGTCGAGCTGCGCGCCATCGACGAGGTCTGACGTGCCGTCCACGACGCAGGCCCGGGATGCATTGGAGCTGGCCTTCCGCCAGTGGTCCGCGGGCCTCGTCGCGGCCCTGGCCCGGCGCGTGGGCCTGGGCCGGCTGGACGTGGCGGAGGACGCGGTCCAGTTCGCCATGCTCCAGGCCGCGAGGACCTGGAGCTTCCATGGCGTTCCTGCGCAACCGCGCGCGTGGCTGCTCCGGGTGTCGCTGAACCGGCTGACGGACCTGATGCGGCAGCGCGCGCCCGAAGTCCCGGAGGAGGCCGCGTCCCCGGATGCGGCGGGGCCCGAGCCGGAGGCCACGCGCTACGCGGCCGAGCTTCCGGACGACGGGCTGCGGTTGCTCTTCGCGTGCTGTCACCCGGCGCTCTCGCGCGAGATGCAGGTGACGCTCACGTTGAAGGTGGCGTGTGGGTTCTCCGTGCGGGAGACCGCCGCCGCGCTGCTCGCGGACGAGCCCACCGTGGCGCAGCGGTGGGTGCGCGCCAAGCGGACGCTGCGGGCCTGTCACGCCACGCTGGAGGTGCCGTCCCCGGAGGCGCTGCCGGAGCGGCTGGGCGCGGTGCACTCCGCGCTCTACCTGCTCTTCAACGAAGGCTACGAGGCCTCCGAGGGCCACGACCTGTCTCGCGCGGAGCTGTGCGTGGAGGCGCTGCGGTTGGTGGAGGTGCTGCTCGCGCACCCGGGGACCGCGACCCCGGAGGGCCATGCCCTGGCCGCGCTGTTCTGCTTCCGCGTCGCGCGGCTTCCGGGGCGCGTGGACGCGAACGGCGCGTTCGTGCCGCAGGAGGCGCGTGAGGGCCCGGAGGCTTCGCCCCTGTTGCTTGCGCGGGGGCTGCGGCACCTGCATGCGTCCATGGGGCCGGCGCTGACGCCGCTGCACCTGGAGGCGGAGATCGCCCTGGTGCACGCGGAGGCGCCGGTGCCGGGCCCGGAGGACCGCGCGCGGTTGCTCGGGTTGTACGACGCGCTGCTCGCGCTCAAGCCGTCGCCCATCATCGCGTTGGGGCGCGTGGTGGCGCTGGGGCGGGTGCGGGGACCGGCGGCGGCGCTGGAGGCGCTGGGGCCGCTGCGCACGGACGCGGTGCTGCGGCGGTATCCGTACCGCTTCGCCGTGGAGGGCACGCTGTTGGAGCAGGTGGGGGAGCGGAGCCGGGCGGCGGACTGCTTCCGGCAGGCCGCCGCGCTGGCCCGGACGCCGCCGCAGCGGGAGTACCTGCTCGCCCGGGCTCGCGCCTGCGCGTGAGCCTCATCCCGGCGGGACATCCGGAGCGGCGGAGACGGCGTTCAGCCGCGTTGCCCATCTCCGGGCTGGGTGCTCACGGATGGGGCTGTCAGGGGCCGAAGTACCATTGCTGGTTGGCGCCACCCCAGCAGTCCCAGACCGCGCCGCGGGCACCGTTGTCATTGCTGAGTGCGTAGATCTCCAGGCACTTGTTGTTGAACCTGCTCCGAATCTGGTTTCCGTCTCGGTACCACTTCTGGTTCGCGCCGCCCCAGCAGTCCCACATGCCAACCGTGGCGCCGTTGTTGTTGTTGAATGAAAGCACCTCAAGGCACTTGTTGTTCATGGTGTTGCGGATCTCTTCGCCGTTCCAGTACCACTTCTGGTTCGCGCCGCCCCAGCAGTCCCACATGCCGGAGCGGGCGCCGTTGTTGTTGTTGAAGGCGTAGATCTCCAGGCACTTGTTGTTCATGGAGCTGCGGAGCGTGAAGATTGAGGCAAAGGAAGCCGGGCTGTCTTCGGACCCGCCGAGCCTCGAGTCTCCGCCCTCTGGAGTCCCGTCGGTTGGGACGGCGTCCTCGTGTTCGACGATGAGCCGTGGGTCCTCGGCCGTGGGGCTGGGTGTGTTCGCGGTGCTCGTTGTTTCGTCCCCTGCGCCATGGGCCGCGAGCGGAATCGTCAGGAGAAGGCTGATGAGAATCTCTTTCGTGGTCATGTCTGTCGGTCTCTGGAAAGGCACCGCATGGGCGCCATTGAGCGCGGGATGCGCCCGGGTTCTCATGTTCAGGGTGGGGTGATTTGCGAGCAATTGGCTTTGCGCCCAGGGATTGTGTTGCTCGTGGTCCCATCGAGGCCATGAGACAGGGCCGGCGTCGTAGCGACACGAGGGTGGTTCAAGGTCGCTCCGTGAACGCTTCCCCGCTGAAGCGTTGGCCCGCCTGCACTTCCCGCGAGCGCACGAACACCCGCTCATGAGGCGAGTGCTAGGTCTCCAGCGCGGCCCGTGCTCCTCGACAACACAGCGTGTCTTGAGTTCGCAGCAACAGGCCGTGTCGCCGCATCCACCCGGAATCGCCCGATCCCAAGGAGAACCCCCATGAGCCTCAACATCACGACCCAGCATGCCGAACTGAAGAAGGAGCTTGACCGAATCAACTCGGACAATCGCGTCTCCTTCACCGAGTTCCAGCACATCCGCGATGCGGCCGATGCCAAGATCGACAGGCTGACCGCTCCGGAGCTCCAGGCGCACCTGAAGAAGCTTCAGAAGTCCGTCGATGACGCGGTCGAGGTGCTCCAGCAGGTGGCGCTGGCCGCCAGGAAAGCCAAGCTCGATGACGCCGCCAAGGCGGCGCTGAAGGAGTCCGTGTCCTACCAGATCACCTATCTGGCCATGGGCTTCAAGACGAGCGTCGAGCGGCTCTGAGGGACCACCGCGGGCATGAGGCTCTCGCAGGGCCTCATGCCCGCGGCGAGGAGGTCCTTCAACGAGGGGACACACCCGGGAGTCGCTTCACTCCCGTGTATCCCCCGGAGGCGTGGCCACCACCTCGCGCCCCAGCTCCAGCATCGTGGCGCTCTCCGCCGGGTCCGGGCGCTTGTCGCGCGGGGAGGTGCGGGGTGGGCGTAATGCATCGTCTGTCCGAGACATGAACCCCCGCACCCGTCGGCCCGACACGGCCGGCCTCCATTTTCCCTCACCCACGAGCAGCAACGCAGCCGGTCAGGGCCAAGGTGAACGTCAGACGTGTGTCCTTTGCTCCCTTCGTCGGGGCATTCACAGGAGACGCGTATGCGAATGACGCGAAGTTGGGCGGTATGGCTGTGGCTGCTGTTCCCCTTGTTGGAAGGGACGCTGCGGCCTGGTGCTTTCGCCTCGGTGGGCCTGGGGGTGGACAATGCGCGCTGAGGCCCTGTTGCTGGCCGTGGCGATGCTGGCCACGGGATGCGCCTCCGTGCCGCAGGCTCCCGGGCATGGCCGGAGCTTGAGCCATGCGCCGCGTGGGGCTCCTGCGCCCGCGTGGGTGGAGGCTCCGGGGGATGAGCCTCCACGCGCATTGCGCTCCCCACCGTCCTCCATTTCGGGACCTGGGATGTACCAACGGCTGCTGCGCCGCCAGGGGCCACGCGACGACGCGACAGGCGCTGGGGACGGCAGCAGGGTTGTAGCCGTTGGGGGCGGGGGGCAGGGCGCCGTCCTGACACGCCAAGCCGTCCTCGCGGCCATCGGAGAGGTGAAGGACTCCATGGACAGCCACGAAGCCGCGCTCTTCAAACTGGCGTCCCGTCCTCCAGCCCTCGTGGGATGGGGCTTCACCGGCGTCTTCACGCGATACCTCGACCAGGGCTCCAATCAGTTGACGTGGCTTCGTGACGCGCTCGGGAGTGCCACCGCGTTGACGGATGCGGCCTCGGAAGCCGGTGACACGGACCTGGAGTTGGGCTTGCTGCGCATGACAGGGCCGAAGCTCCAGGCGGCCCAGTTCGGGACCCTCCTGCTTGCCACCTGGGTCGACTTCCTCCACCTCGCTGACGCCATTTTCAGAAACTGCCCGATGTGCAGCGTCGAGAAGTTGTTCGCCGACCTTCATCGCGTGCAGGGAATGATGGAGCCCACGCTGGCGGACCTCTCTTCGCTGGACCCGGAGCGGGTCGAAGCGGCGACCCTCGCGATGCCCGAGTTGATGGGGTCGCTGACCCGTGAGTTCGACACGCTCCATCGAGAGACTCGCTCGACCATGAAGCTGGGCGGGCAGGTCATCGCGGCGATGCAGGCGTTGGAGATGGTCGCCATGATCTCCACGCTGAAGATGTCACTGCCACGGGGGCCGCCTGCGGCTCCGGCGACGCTCGGCGTGGGCCTTGTGATGACTTCCGGTGGAGTCATGGTGGGCTCGCGGATTGTTGTCTCCGCCGAGTGGGTGGAGATGATGCGAAGGCTCGTGCAGGCGGGCGTTATCTCCGTTCCTGCCGCCAGTGCGGCCGTCCTCATTCAGGGCGGACAGGTCATGATGGCCCAGGGGCATCAGGACCTACCCAAGGGCGTGCGCGACGCGTTGGGAGACAGCCCCGAAGTGCGCGGCATGCACGAGACCGGCAGGGCAGGAGCGGGCATGTCCGACGCACCCAAGCACCACGTGTTGCCGCAAGAGCACCGCGAGTGGTTCGAGCAGCGCGGCTTCAAGGGCGACATGGACATCGACCAGTTCTGCGTCCGGCTGGAGCAGGCTCACCACGAGGCGATCCACGGCGGGGGAAACTGGAAGCTGGGGCGCACATGGCCCGGCGAGTGGAACCAGATGATCATGAAGGCCCTGCGCGACGCGGAGGCTAGGACTGGTCGGATGTTGACGCGGAACGAAATCCTGAGGCTCGTCGCGAAAAACATGCGGGATTATAGAGTTCCAATGAACTTCACTCCCGGGCGAGGCCGATGAGCGGCGGAGAAGCTTGGCAGGGCAACGTCAGGGCACGTCTCTACGAAAGGGTCCGGGAGCGTGGCTACAGCTCACTCACCTCCTTTGCCGAGGCGCACCCTGCCGTTCCGCTGTACGTGTTAGCCGACGCGCTTGGCAAAGATGACGTTGCGGCGGTGCAGGTGTTGAGCGGATTGCTTGCAGAGGCGGAACAGCGCAAGCAGGTCACACGCTTCGTCCGCGATGTGCTCGTGCGTGAACTGGCCGAGGGACTCCCCGATGGTTGGCCGGTCGTGATGGACGACGCAAACCGTTTCGAGGTCGCCATGGCTCTCGGTCGTTGGTCGTCCTACACGCCAGAAACGCACGAAGAGCGTGTAAGGCGGGCCGGAGATGCACTCCTCGCCCATCCACCACCACCTGGCTGGCGACCGCTCGGTCCCGATGACGAACTGCTCCGGACGCTCCTTCCTGACGAGGAAGCCTGACCCGCCCAGCGAGTCGCCATGTGCCCCCAGTGTGCCCCTCCACCGTGGAACGAGGGGACACACCCGGGAGTCGCTTCACTCCCGTGTATCCCCCGGAGGCGTGGCCACCACCTCGCGCCCCAGCTCCAGCATCGTGGCGCTCTCCGCCGGGTCCGGGCGCTTGTCGCGCAGGGTGACGAACTCCTCCGCGGCCGTGGGGTGGATGCCCACCGTGGCGTCGAGCTGCTTCTTCGTCACGCCGCACTTCAGCGCGACGGCGAGCCCCTGGATGATCTCCGGCGCGTCCGCGCCCACCATGTGGAAGCCCAGCACGCGCTCCGTGCCGCGCTCCACCACCACCTTCATCATCGACCGTTCATCGCGGCCGGTGAGCGTGTGCTTCATCGGCCGGAAGCTGGAGACGTAGACGTCCACCTTGCCGTAGCGCTCCATGGCCTCGCGCTCCGTGAGCCCCACCGTGCCCACCGGGGGCTGGCTGAACACCGCGGACGGCACGTTCTCGTGGTCCATCGTCACCGGGTTGTTCCGGTACAGCGTCTCCACCATCGCCCGGCCTTCCGCGATGGCCACCGGCGTGAGGTTGAGCCGGTCCGTGACGTCCCCCACCGCGTAGATGCTCTCCACCGATGAGCGCGACTGCCCGTCCACCACCACCGCGCCCCGCGCGTCCAGCTTCACGCCCGCCTCTTCCAGGCCCAGTCCCCGCGTGTTGGGGATCCGCCCGGTGGAGTACAGCACCGCGTCCACCTCCAGCGTGTCCCCCATGCGCGTCATCAGGCTGAGCGTGCCGTCGCCGCGCTTCTCGATGTCCGAGATGAACGTCTCCGTCCGGATGTCCACGCCCTTCTTGCGCATCTCCTGCGTCAGCGCCGCGCGGATGTCATTGTCGAAGCCGCGCAGCACCGTGTCGCCGCGGATGAGCATCGTCACCTTCACGCCCAGCGCCGCGAAGATGCCCGCGAACTCCACGCCGATGTAGCCGCCCCCCACCACCGCCACCCGGCGCGGCAGCGACGGCAGCTCCAGGGCTTCCTCCGACGTGATGGCGTGCTCGATGCCCGGCACCTCCGGCACGTAGGGCCGTCCGCCCGTCGCCACCAGGATGCGCTCCGCCGTGTAGCGCCTCCCCGCGACCTCCACCGTGTGCGCGTCCACCACCCGGCCTCGGCCCTCCACCAGCGTCACGCCCGCGTCGCGCAGCAGCCGCCCGTAGATGCCCGTCAGCCGGTCCAGCTCCTTCGCCTTCGCCGCCTGGAGCCGCTTCCAGTCCAGCGCGGGCCCGTTCACCGTCCAGCCGTAGCCCGCCGCGTCCTCCAGCTCGTAGCGAAAGTGTGATGCGTACACGAGCAGCTTCTTGGGCACGCACCCCCGCAGCACACAGGTGCCACCCACGCGCCCCTCCTCGCAGATGGCCACCCGCGCCCCGGAGGCCCCCGCGCGCCGGCTGGCCGCCACGCCGCCAGACCCCGCTCCCAGCGTGAACAAATCGAAGTCGTAGCCCTCCATCGATGTCCTCCTCCGTGTGTTGAAACAGGGTGTTTCATCACCCCACGGGAGAGGGGCCTGCCGGGCCCTGCCCGCCGGGCCGCCCCCCCGGGGTCCGAAGCGCCAACTGCTTCGCCTGCCCTCGTCACATTCAATCCCCTCCCGCACGGGAAGGGGAGATATCCTCACGGGCAGGGCGGCCCCCCCTCATGTCTCACCCTCCTTCCTGCCAGACTTCCCCCCGCGCGGATTCGCCGGAGGACTCCGACACGTCCCCGGGCATGAGTCCGGAGGTGGTGGGGCGCCGCTACCGCATCCTCGACCTGCTGGGCCGAGGCGGCGCGGGCACGGTGTGGCGCGCGCAGGACGGCCTGTCCGGCCCGGTGGCCCTCAAGCGGCTGCACAAGACGGTGGCGGACCTGGCGCGGCGCCCCGGGCGGGGCACCCCCTCCGCCTTCGCGACCCAGGGCATGGCGCTGTCGCTGGCCCACGAGTTCCAGACGCTGGTGTCGCTGCGCCACCCGCACGTCATCCGCGTGCTGGACTACGGCTTCGACGTGGAGGGCCGGCCCTACCTGGCCATGGACCTGCTGGAGGACGCGCGCACGTTGGTGGAGGCCGGCGCGGACGCGCCCCTGGTGGTCCAGGTGGGGCTGTTGATCCAGACGCTCCAGGCGCTCGCGTACCTGCACCGGCGCGGCATCATCCACCGCGACTTGAAGCCCGGGAACGTGCTGGTGGTGCGCGGGCAGGTGAAGGTGCTGGACTTCGGCCTCGCGGTGGGGCGCGACCAGCAGGGCCGGCGCGCGCACCCCGCGGGCACGCCGGGCTACCTGGCCCCGGAGCTCTTCGAGGACCAACCCCCTTCCGAGCAGACCGACCTCTTCGGCTTCGGCGCCATGGCGTGCCAGATGTTCTTCGGGCGCCTGCCTCACGCCGGTCAGGTGTTCGCGACGCCGGGCTTCCCGCCCGCGCTCAAGGGCGTGCTGGAGCGGCTGGTGGCGCCCGACGCCCACCGCCGGCCGCGCGACGCGGAGGCCGTCATCGCCGCGCTGTGCGACGCCTCCGGCCAGTCCCCGCCCGCCGAGTCCGCCGCCACGCGCGAGAGCTTCCTCCAGTCCGCGCGCTTCGTGGGCCGCGTGAAGGAGCGCGAGCACCTGACGGACGTGCTCGACAAGGCGCTCTCCGGCCAGGGCGGCGCGTGGCTCATCGGCGGTGAGAGCGGCGTGGGCAAGTCGCGCCTGCTGGACGAGCTGCGCGCGCTGGCGCTGGTGCGCGGCGCGGTGGTGCTGCGCGGCCAGGCGGTGGACACCGGCGGCGGGCCGTACCAGGAGTGGCGCGCGGTGCTGCGCTGGCTGCCCATGCTCACGGAGCTGTCCGACCGCGAGGCGCGGGTGCTCCGGCCCCTGGTGCCGGACCTGGAGTCGCTGCTGGGCCACGCGGTGCCGGCCGCCCCGGAGGTGGACGCGGAGATGGTGCAGCTGCGCCTGCACCAGACGGTGGAGGACCTCTTCTCCCGGCTGCCACAGCCCACGGTGATCATCCTGGAGGACCTGCACCAGGCGCACGCCGAGTCCCTCCAGCTGCTGGGACAGCTGGCGGCGCGGGCCCCGGGGCTGCGGCTGCTGCTGCTCGCGAGCTTCCGCGACGACGAGTCCCCGCAGCTGCCGGGGCAGCTCCCTGGCGCCCGCGTGCTGCGGCTGCCCCGCCTGGACGCGGAGGAGATCGCGCTGCTGGGCGAGTCCATGCTGGGCACCGTCGGCCGCAGGCCGGACGTGGTGGAGCTGCTGCTCCGCGAATCGGAGGGCAACCCCTTCCTGCTGGTGGAGGTGGTGCGCGCGCTGGCGGAGGACGCGGGCGGCCTGGACCGGCTGGGGGCCCGCGCGCTGCCCCAGCGCGTGTGGGCGGGCGGCATGCGCGCCCTGGTGCAGCGCCGGCTGGAGAAGGTGCCCCGGGAGGCGCGGGGGCTGCTGGACCTGGCGGCGCTCCTGGGCCGGGAGCTGGACCTGGGGGTGCTCCAGCGCGCCGCGCCGGACGTGGACGTGGAGGCGTGGCTCACCGACTGCGCGGCGGCGGCGGTGCTGGACGTGGCGGATGAGCGCTGGCGCTTCGCGCACGACAAGCTGCGCGAGCGGCTGCTGGAGGACCTGTCGCCCGCGTCCCGGCCCGCGCTCCACCGGCGCGCGGCGGAGGCGCTGGAGGCGGCCCACCCCACGGGCCACGCCGCGGCGCTGTCGTACCACTGGGGACAGGCCCAGGACGTGGCCCGCGAGGCGCTGCACGCGCGGCGCGCGGGCGAGGAGGCGCTGGCGGTGGGCGCGTGCCGGGAAGCGCTGCCGCTGCTCGCGCGGGCGCTGGCGGCCGTCCCGGACGCGACGCCGCTGGAGCTGGGCGGCCTGGAGGCGCTGCTGGCGGAGGCGCGCTTCCAGCTGGGCGACCTGGCGGCCTTCCGCGTGCACGCGGAGGCCGCGCTCGCGCACTTCGGCTGGCGCGTGCCGACGACGCGCGCGGCGTGGGTGCTGGGCACGCTGGGGCAGGTGCTGTCCCGGGTCGCGCAGAGCGCGCGGCCGGACGCGTACGTGGATGACTCCGCGCGGCGCCGCGAGGCGCGGCGGGTGGCGGGCCGGCTGCTGATGCGGCTCACCGACGCGTTCATCTACGCGCAGGAGGCGCTGCCGGTGCTCTGGAGCGGCCTGCGCATGCTCAACCTGTGCGAGCCCGCGGGCCCCACGCCGGAGCTGGCGCGCGGCTACACGGTGATGGCGGTGGTGGCGGGGACGGTGCCGCTGCACCGCGTGGCGGACGCGTGGGTGAAGCGGGCGCAGGAGGTGGCGGAGCGGGTGGGCCGCCCGGCGGACCTGGCCTATGTGCTCAACCGCAACGCGGTGTGCGCGGTGTACCAGGGGCACTGGGACGACGTGGAGGCCTGGCTCGCGCGGGCGACGGCCATCGTGGACTCGGTGGGGGACCTGCGGCTGGCGGAGGAGTGCCGCGCGCTGCTCACCGTGTCGGTGCTCTACCGGGGCCAGTTCGCGCGGGGCCTGCCGCTGATGGACTGGCTGGAGGCGTCCGCGGTGCGCCGGGGCGCGGTGCAGACGCAGCACTGGGCCATGCACTACCGCGCGCACATCCTGCTGCGGCTGGGCGAGCACGCGCGGGCCCGCGTGGCCCTGGAGCCGGCGCTCGCGTGGACGGAGGCGCACGGCGGCGTCACCGACCGCATCATCGTGGACGGCACGCTGGCGCTGCTGTGCCTGCGCGAAGGCGACAGCGTGGGCGCGCGCGCCGCGGCGGAGAAGGCGCTGGTGCGGCTGTCGGCGGGCAAGCCGGTGGCGCACTTCGTCTACTTCGGCGCGACGGCGGTAGCGGAGGTGCTGCTCACGCTGTGGGCGCGCGAGATGCCGGGGCCGGGCTTGCAGTCGCTCGCGCACAGCGCTCGGGCCGCGCTCCAGGCGCTGGAGGTCTTTGCTGGCGTGTTCCCCTTCGGCGAGCCCGCCGCGTGGCTGTGGCGCGGCTGCGAGGCGTGGCTCGCGGGCAAGCAGCGCAAGGCCTTCCGCGCGTGGAGGCGCTGTATCGTGGAGTCCGAGAAGCGGCGGACGCCCTACGAGGCCGGGCGCGCGCGGCTGGAGTGGGCCCGCCACCTGCCCGATGGCGACCCGGAGCGCGCGGAGCTGCTGCGGCGGGCGGTGGAGGACTTCACCCGGCTGGAGGCGCGCGAGGACCTGGCGCAGGCGCTGGCCGAACAGGGCACCGCGGGGTGAGCAGGCGATGATGCGTGTGCAGGACGTGGGGCTGCTGGCGTGTCCGGACTGTCGGGGCCGGCTGGTGTGGCACGGGCAGAGCGAGGACGACCGGCTGGACGAGGGGCGCCTGCGCTGCGGCGGCTGCGGCGAGACGTGGGAGGTGGAGGACGGGCTGGCCCGGCTCTACCGCGAGGACCGCGTGCGGGGCACGGACCGGCTGATGCGCCACATCTACGACGGGCTGCCCTCGCTGCATGACCCGCTGACGGCGGTGCTGACGCCGCTGTTCCAGTCCGTCTCCGAGTCGCGGATGCGCGACGGGTACATGCGCCGGCTGGAGCTGGGCTCGCTGAAGCGGCATGAGGACGGGCAGCCGGTGCGCGTGCTGGAGGTGGGCGTGGGCGCGGGCGCGAACCTGCCGCGCATCCGGGGGGCCCTGCCGCCGGGCCTGAGCGTGGAGGTGTGGGGGATGGACTTGAGCACCGGCATGCTGGCCCAGTGCGAGAAGCGGCTGCGCCGGGGCCGGGGTGTGAAGGACACGCGGCTGCTGGTGGCGGACGCGCACGCGCTGCCGTTCCGGGACGCCACGTTCGACCGCGTCTTCCACGTGGGCGGCATCGGCGGCTACCACCAGCCCGCGGTGGCGCTGCGGGAGATGGCGCGCGTGGCGCGTCCCGGCACGCCGCTGGTGGTGGTGGATGAGCAGATGGACGCGGACTTCCGGCCGTCGCTGTTCCAGCGCGCCGCCTTCCGCGCCCTCACGTTCTACACGCGCGAGGCGAGGAGCCCGCGCGCGCTGCTGCCCCCGGACGCGGAGGGCGTCATCGAGGAGCAGGTGTCACCCTTCTACTATTGCCTCACGTTCCGCGTTCCGGGGCCGGCCGTCACGGGTTGAGCAGCAGGTCCAGCAGCCGCAGCGTCATGCCCCCGGAGAAGTCGATGGTGGCGCCGTTGAACCAGGCCGCGTCATCGCCCACGAGCACGGTGACGAAGCGCGCCACCTCCTCCACCGTGCCCATGCGCCCCGCGGGGTGCATGGCCGCGTGGCGTGACTCCAACCGGGCCAGCGCCTCCGGCGAATAGACGTGGCGCAGGGCGGGCGTCATCACCGTGCCGAACTTGAGCAGGTTGACGCGGTGGCCCTTCGGGCCCAGCTCCATCGCCAGATGGCGCACGTACATCTCCAGCGCGGCCTTGGCGGCGCTGATGAGGCCGGTGTTGCCCAGGTGCGTTTCGTCCAGCGGGTTCTGCAGGCCCAGCAGGCGCGCGTCCGGGGCCAGCAGGTCGCGCCGCACCAGTGCCTGCACCCAGTACACGAACGAGTGCGCCATGCAGTCGAACGTGCGCTGCACGCGGCGCGGGTGCAGCCGGTCCGGGCCCTCGGAGAGGAAGTGCCCCACGGACGCGCCGGCGATGGCGTGGACGAACAGCTTCACGCTCCGGGGGCCCGCGCGCGCGAGCAGGGCGTCCGCGCCGGACTCGGCGGCCTCGGGGGTGGAGGCGTCCGCCTGCCGCAGGTGCACGTCCCGGCCCGCCTCCCGCACGCGGGCCTCCAGCTCGAGCGCGGTGTCCGGGTAGCGGCCCCGGTGCACGCCGAAGACGTTGAGCCCTGGCCTGCGCGCGACGGCCTTCGCGATGGCCGCGCCCGTGCCGGAGGAGGCGCCGAGGATGAGCGCCCACGCCGGGTCTGACGCGTCCTCCGTGGCGGCTGGAGGGGACCCGTCTGCTTCTCGTGGCACATGCATGGTGCCATCAATCATAGGAAGCAGCGCGCGACGGTGGGGGCCTCGACGGAGGGGAGGGCGGGACGGATCCGCCCGCGCCCTCCGTGAAACTCCGGGAGACGGGCCTTCGCGAGGTCCGTCAGGGGCCCAAGGTCCGCCGGGTCAGGCGGCCTGCTGGACGGGCGCGAGCCCCAGCGCGACGCGGAACTCGTTGTCCGACTCGAAGACCTCCAGGTCGTTGTCGTCGGGCGCCTTGCCACGAGCGCGAGGGTCGAGCAGCTGCCGCAGCCGGGGTGCCCACCTGCTCCCTCCCGTGGTCAGGGTCTCGTTGAGCGCCTTCAGGGTCTTCGCACGGACCTCCCGGAACTCGGGCGCCTCGCGGGGGACGCCCTTCTCCAGCAGGGCGCGGGCTTGTTGCCCATGGGCCGCGGTCAGGTTGACGAGGATGCTGCCCGGCACGGCGACACCGGGGTAGCGCTCGCGGAACTCGTCGACGTAATGGACCGTCTTCGCGACACCCTCCGCGCCCTCCCAGAGCGGCAGGTACGTCAGCCAGTCGTAGACGCTCTCCGCGAGCCGGACGCTTCCGGGGGGCTTCAAGAGCGCATGGGCCTCTTGCACCTGCCTCCAGGCTTCCTCCCGGTTCCCGGTGAGATTCAGCAGCCGGGTGAGCTCCACCCGGAGCTTGGGGTTCTTGGGGTCGAGCTCGATGGCCGAGCGAAAGGCGGTGATGGCCTCGCCCGGGTTGTTCCGGATGGCCTGCGCGCGCGCCCACAGGGGGACGTCCTGCCCACGGACGTCCCGCAGGGGCCGCTCGGTGACAAGCTCGGCGGCCTTCTGCTGCGCTTCGGAGACCTCCGGCCGCTCCTCGGGGACGGGCACCGGGGCCTGCGCGAGCGCCTCCCGGGTCTCCTCGTCGTACGTCGCCTGATCCGCCCGGCGGAGCTCCCGCGGGAGATAGAGCCGCGTGCAGAGGTAGCCGCCGATGAAGCCCTCGACGGAGAAGAGCACGATGATGGCCTCCGCCAGGGACTTGGTCAGGCCCGGCGTGTTGCCCGTCATCTCCAGCGCGACCGTCGCGATGGCGGTGGGCAGGCGCGACAGCTCCACCAGCCCGACGCCGATCAGCAGCTTCGTGAGCCAGTCGGAGATCTGCTCCAGGTTCGTGTTCACCCCGAGCACGTAGCGGGAGGAGCCCGGCGTGGGGTCCGCCGCCTCCTGCTGGAGCACCTTGGGAATTCCGAAGAGGAAGCCCAGGAGCCCGCCCAGGCCCAGCCAGGCCAGCGGCCAGAACACCGCCAGCCCGACGCTCTGTGGGGACAGGCCTCCGACCTGGAGGGCGCAGAGGAGCACTTCCGTCAGCAACAGCGCCAGCGCACCCAGTTGAATCCGGCGCGTGGTCGTATCCGAGAAGGTCGCCATGGGGGTTCGGTCTTTCCGGAAGGGACTTCAGCCGTGCGACGTGACGAACCGCTTTTCACCCACTTCAATGGTCAGGCTCCGTTGCATGCCCGCCTCCAGGCCCCACCGCTTGCCGAGCATGTCGAGCCAGCCCATGAACGCGGCGACGCGGAAGTCGTCGCAGACCAGGTCGTCCAGGGCCACGAAGGCCTGCTGCACGACGGAGGTCGCGTCGCTCTCCGGGATGACGGTCTCGCTCTGGATGGCCTTGTTCAGCGCGCTGAGCTTGTCGAGCAGGTCCTTCCAGAAGGCATGCACCTTCCCGTACGGCCTGCCTCCGATGTCGCCCCCGTAGCGCGACGACTGCTCGAGCACGTCCGAGAACGTGCCGGTGAGCCCGCTCAACTCCCACTGCGCGGCGGAGGCGCCGTCCGCCCCGGCGTGGGTCTTCAGGTGATACCCCACGTTCGCCCTGGCGCGGTCCCGCGTCCAATCCCTCCCGCCGTCCTTCAGGTAGGCGTCCCAGAGCGGCGTGTAGAGCTCTTCCCTCCGGTCGATGTTCCTGCGCACGGGCTGGTTGGCCCGGGGCAGCGCGCGCGCCAGGGCCCGCGCGAAGGCCTGTCGCTCCAGGACGGGCTCCGTGCCGAGCTTCGCCAGCAGCTTCCGGAAGCTGTCGGTGTCCACCCGCAGCTCCAGCCGCGAGGACGCCTGCGTGCCGCCGGGGGCCACGCGGAAGAAGCGCTCCACCAGCTCCACCAGGTCCTCGGGGCGCAGGACGCCCCAGACGGTGGCGGCGTCCAGCTCGCCCTGGATCAGCTCCTTCGACAGCGCGTCCTCCACCTTGCGCTGGGCGAAGAAGGCGAACTCGAACTCATCCGCGCTGGGCGTGAGCGAGTAGCGCGGCATCTGCGCGCTGAAGTCGGTGCCCCAGCTGGAGGTCCTCCCCCCGTACAGGAGGCCGGAGCTGGAATAGCTCCGGGCGCCCAGGAAGGCGTAGCGGCGCGGGCCGTTGCGGTGGTCGCGCGACGCGTGCTGGACGACGGCCTTGAGCTTCCGCCGGTCCTCTTGCGTGGCGAAGTTGACGTCGCGCCAGCTCAGGCCCAGGCCCCAGGAGCGCTCGGACTCGACGGTCTTCATGTGGAAGTAGCGCTTCAGCCACGCGTTCTTCACGCGGCTCTGGATGGAGGCGAGGTCCCCGGAGATGAAGTCGCCGTGCGCGGCCGCCAGCTGATCCGCGGGGACCTCCAGCTCCATCAGCGTCGAGTCCTCGGTGCTCCGGACGTACTCGTAGGTGAAGGCGGCCTTGAGCGCCCCGCTCACGACCGAATCGACGAAGGCCTTCAGCTCGTCGTAGGCGGCCCGGATGGACGCCAGCGTGAGGTCCGACGACTTCAGGAAGCCCAGCTGTTTCAGCGCGGCGCCCGCGACCTGGAGGAGCACGGGCGTGAGGGCGTTGTTCTCCAGCCCCTCCACGAGCTTCAACGCGTCCTGCACCCGCGAGTCCACGGCGCCGAGGATCGCGGCGAGCAGCGGCGAGGAGTACTGCAGCGTGACGCCCACCCCCACCTGGGTCCCGGCGGAGTCCGAGGTGGCCTTGCGAACCGACACGCGGAACGGCCCGTCGACCGTCGGGCGGGAGAAGACGAGCCGGAACTCGTCCTTGAGCGACACCGTGCCTCCAATGGACGCGCCCGCCTCCACCTTGAAGTCGAACACCAGGTTCCCGGCCAGGCGCTTCGCGAGCGCGGACGCCAGGGAGCCGCTGAGGATGGACCAGGACACCTTCACCCCGGCCTTCAGCTCCAGGGCGGACTGGAAGGACAGCGCGTCCCCGGGCCGCAGCGCCTGCACGTCCCCCACCAGGAAGGGCAGCCGCAGGGACTTCGCGTCCGCGCCCAGCGCGGCCTCCAGCGTCTGGGTCGCGGTGTGTTGCCGGTAGTCCGTCACCAGCACCTGGACGGTGCCCCCGCCGCTCAGCTCGACGAAGGGAAAGGGGCCCACGCCCGTGGCCTCCGCGTCCAGCTGGGCCGCGTACTTCAGCCAGCACGCGGTCCCATCCGGTGAGTAGAGCGGCTCCACCGTGGAGCCGTCCGACTCCTTCGGGGCGACGCCGATGATGCCGTGCGCGTCCTTGTCATCCGGGTCGTTGAAGAGCTCCACGGAGGCCTTCAGCGCCGCCCCCAGGGACACCTGTCCGCCCGGAATGGGGATGGGCTTGCTCCCGCCCAGGTCCGCGTTGCCCAGCGCCTGGTCGTGCGCGGCATTGCCCAGGGCGAGCTTGAGAGTACTCACCACGGGAATGTTGATGCTCCAGCTCATGATGTCCCCCCAGTCGTAGTGTCATCCTGTCCCTTGGACAGACGGGCAATCATTGCCGCAACGGGCCGCGAAACGACGTGTGACGTCAGGGAGGGGTGTCTGTTGATGAGTCCACGAAGCAGGGGCGGGGGCTTTACGCGGCACGGGACCTGTCAGGGTGTCTCCCGGTCGAAATCGTCATCACCCTGGGGATGTAGGGGTTGTTCACAAGTCCGCGACGGTCTAACCAGTGGGCACCGAGCCACGTCATCCCCCGAGACGTGTCACAGGAGCCCCTTGTGTCGAACCCGTCCGAGATCGTCTTCGGCCATACGGTCGAAGGTCTGCTGTTGGCCCTGAAGGGCCGGCTGGAAGGCCCCTTGCGCGCGAAGCTGAAGGCCGCGGGGCTGGACCTGGACCGGAAGCTGGAGCCCGCGTATCCCAACGCCATCTGGCAGCGGCTGCTCCAGATTGGCGCGGAGGAGCTGTTCCCGGGCGTCCCCATGGGCGAGGCGCAGTGGCTGCTGGGCGAGCGGTTCGTCACGGGCTACTTCGAGACGAACATGGGCCGCGCGCTGCACGGCGTGCTGAAGCTGCTGGGCCCCGCGCGGGCCCTGGAGCGCACGTCGCGCAACCTGGCCTCCGGCAGCAACTTCCTCCACGTGGAGGTGGACCGGCTGGCGGACCGGGACTACCGCATCAAGGTGAACGAGGGCGGGACGTACCCGCAGTTCATCGGCGCCATCTGTCACTTCGGAACGCTGACCACCGGCGTGAAGGGCCTGACCACGGTGGTGGAGCTGCGCGAGGGCCGCGCCGCCACCTACCGCGTCCGCTGGTAGCCGCCGCGCGCCGCGTCCAGCAGCCCCTGCACGGCGCCCGTCACCTCCCGGTGCACCGCCCGCAGGGACTCCCGGTCTCCCGCGTCGAAGCCCGGGACCAGATGGGACGCCAGCGGCTCTCCTACCCACTGGGTCATCTTCACCGGGAACGGCAGGGACAGGGGCCACAACCCCGTGGCGCCCACGCCCAGCCACAACGGCAGACGTCCTGGCATCCCCACGCGCTTGCCCCAGGCATAGCCGTCATTCAGCCCCACGTACGCGTCGTCCATGCCGTGGCCCGCGATGGGGATGATGGGCAGCCGGTGGCGCACGGCCAGCCGCAGGTAGCCCAGCCGGTCCCCCCAGTCCACGCGGTAGCGGTGCCGGAAGTCGCGGCAGCCCTCGCGCGTGCCGCCCGGCTGCACCAGGACATGCTCGCCCCGCGCCACCGCCTCCTCCAGCAGCGGCCCGTCGCCCGTGACGAAGCCCAGCCCGTCCGCCACCTGCCGCATGCCGGGGATGCTGTCGAAGGCGCCGTGCGCGATGCCGTGGGGCAGGTAGCCCAGGCGGTCGTGCAGCGTCACCGTCAGCATGCACAGGTCCGTGGCCAGGGGCCGCCCGTGGTAGCCCACCAGCAGCTTCGCGCCCGGCCTCAGGAGCGGCTCCAGGTTCACCACCTCGTAGCGGTGGTAGCGCTGGAGCAGGCGGAACGTCCCCAGCCACGCGGCCCTCGCCGCCACGGCCACCGCCGTCATCCGCCCACCCGGTACAGCACCGCGCCGTGCGCCACGCCCGCGCCCACGCCCACCAGCAGCACCCGGTCCCCGGGCTTCACCGGCCGCGTGCGCCACAGCCGGTCCAACCCCGTCCCGAGGGACGCGGAACCCACGCTGCCCACCGTGTCCACCACCGTCACGCTCTTCTCGGGCGGCACCTCCAGCGCCTGGAGGATGGCCGCGAGCATGCTGCCGTTGGGCTGGTGCGTCAGCACCCACGCCACGTCCGCCACCGTCAGCCCCGCCCGCTGAAGCACCTCCGACGCCGCGCGCTTCAGCGCTCCCAGCGCCACGCGCGTCATGTCCCGGGATGGCGTGAGGAAGCGCATGCCCTCCGGCCGGCCCGTCATGTGCGGGTTCTCCAGCACGACGTCCGGCGGGAGCGTGCCGTCGTTGCCGAAGGCGGCGCCCAGCACGCCCTCGCCCGGCCGCGCGTCGCCCAGCACCACCGCCGCCGCCGCGTCGCCCAGCACCAGGTAGGGCCGGGGGTCCTCCGGCCGCGTCGTGCGCGACAGCAGCTCCACGGACACCACGCCCACCGGCCCCAGCCCCGTCGCCACCGAGCGCGCCGCCAGGTCGAAGGCGCTCAGGAACCCCATGCACGCGTTGCCCACGTCCATGGCGTCGCAGGTGCCCGACAGCCCCAGCGCCGCCGCCACCCGGCTGCCGTTGGCCGGCGTGGTGACGTCCCCGCCCATGGACGACACGAAGAGGATGCGCTTGAGCGCGGACGCCTCCAGGCCCGCCGCCTCCAGCGCGCCTCGCAGGGCCTGCGCCCCCAGGTCCGCCGCCCGCGTGCCCGCCGGGGCGAAGTGCCGCGTGCGGATGCCCGTCTTCTTCTCCACCTCCGCCGCGTCGCGCCCCACGCGCTCGCACAGCGCGGCGGTCGTCACCGGCGGGCCGGGGAGCACGCTCGCGGTGCCCAGGATGCGGACGGGAATCACGCGGCCCTCCTTCCGCCGCCCGTGTTGCGGCGCACGCGCAGCGACTCCCAGGCCTGCTTGAGCTCCAGCAGCTTCTGCTCCAGGTCCATGTCGCGCGCGGCCTCGTCCAGCACGTCGTCCACGTGCGAGAAGCGCATGGACCCGAGCAGCGGATGGTCGCGCGGGCCCACGTCATAGCGCAGGTCCCCGCGCGCCGACTCCAGGTCGCCGCTGCGGTGCAGCAGCAGCACGCCGCTGGCCAGCAGGTCCTTGGCCCGCGCCACCGGGTTGAGCGCGGAGAGGAACAGCCCCACCGCCCCGGGCAGCAGCGGCCGCGCGGCGTGGTGGTGGCCCATGGGGAAGATGTTGCTGGAGAAGACCAGGTCCGCGCCCGCGTCGAGCAGCACGTCCACCGGCACCATGCTGGTGAAGGCCCCGTCCACGTAGCGCGCGGGCGGCTGGAGCGTGGGCGCCCACACGCCCGGCGCCGAACCGCTGGCGCGCACCGCCAGCGCCAGCGGCCCCTTCTCCAGCACCACGCACCGGCCCGTGGACAGGTCCGTCGTCACCGGCAGGAAGGCCGTGGGCAGCTCCTCCAGCGCCAGGTCCCCCAGGTCGCCTCGCACCAGCCACTCCATGGCCTGCGTGGTGACGACGGAGGACAGCGCCGCCGCGGACAGGTGCCCGACCTTCGCGCGGTGCTGGAGCCGGCGCAGGCCATCCAGGCCCTCGCGCCCGTCGCGCGCGGTGCCGCAGAAGTACGCGCCCACCAGGGAGCCCATGCTGGAGCTGCTGAGGAAGTCCACTGGCACGTCCAGCGCCGCCAGCCGCCGCAGCAGGTGCACGTGGTAGAAGCCCCACACGCCGCCGCCGCTGAGCGCCAGCCCCACGCGCCGGCCGGTGATGGCGCGCGCCCACCGCGACAGCGCATCCCGCGTCCCCGCGTCCAGCCCCAGCGCGGCCAGGGGCCGCGAATCCCCCCTGCGCGCCACCAGCCGCTCCCAGTCCAGCCGCAGCCGGCACCCGGGCGGCGGCGCGGCCTCGTCCCAGCCGTCCTCGTCCGGCAGCGAGCGGCCCCGCAGCGTCGGGCTGCCCTGCGAGCGCCACGGCGACAGCAGCACCGTGGACAGCACCGGCGCTCGCGAGAGCTCCCCGGCGTCCGCTTCGCCCTCGGGCGGCACCAGCCGCACCTCGCGCGTGGCCAGGCCCTCCGGCACCGCGAGCCCGTCCACCAGCACGCAGTCGAAGTCCTCGTCCGGGGCCACGAACGGCGCGCCCCCGGCCTCCCGCGTACGCGGGCCCACCGCGCGGCGGTACACGCCATCCGCGCCGCGCACCGCGCCCTCCGTCCGCTTCGTCCCGGCGCGCACCAGCAGCACCCGGTCCCCGAAGTCGTGGACCATCACCTTCGCCACCAGCTCCACCAGCGTGGACAGCACCGCGGGCGGCAGCTCCAGGCCCTGCGTCCGGAACGTCACCACCTCCGCGCGCGGCCCGCTCCCCGCTCCCGCCCCGCCGTGACGGGGCGCGGCCGCCACGGCGTCCAGCTCCGCGCGGGGAATGAACAGCGCGTGCGACGCGGACCGCGCCGTCACCGTGACGGGCCACGTGCCCCGCGCGAGCGCCTCCACGCCCAGCGACATGCCCGAGCGCAGGTGCAAGAGCACGGACCCTCCCGCCGTCACCTCCCACTCGCCCGAGCGCAGGAGGTAGATGCCGTCCACCTCCTCGCCTTCCCGGCAGACGCCGTCACCCGCGGCGGGCTCCACCAGCCGGGCCCTTCCCAGCAGGCGAAGGAGGACGGACGCGCGGGTGTGGCGCAGCGCGGGCGCCTGCTTCAACGTGTACAGCCACCGACGCCGCTCATCGACAGTCAGGGGAGAAGCCATGCGTCGGCCAAGGATAACCAAGGCGCTCCGGCGCCGGATAGCGCACCAGAGTGCTTGCTCGCAGTGCGGGTCCTTCCCGACTGGTTTCTACGCGGGCTGGGGTCGCGGCGGCTCCTCCTCGGGAGGGAGTGGCGGCGACGGCGGGGACGGTGGACCGCCCGTGGAGTTGCCGTGCTTTCGATGTTTCAGGATCTTCGTCCGAGCGCCTTCGACGATGGCGTAGAGCACCGGGATGAAGATGAGGTTGACGAAGGTGGAGAAGAGCATCCCGCCGAAGACGGTGGTGCCCAGCGACTTGCGCGCGGCGGAGCCCGCGCCGCTGGCCAGCATCAGCGGCACCACGCCGAAGAGGAACGCGAAGGACGTCATCAGGATGGGGCGCAGCCGCGTCTCCGCCGCGTTGATGGCGGACTCCACCACGCCTTGGCCCTGGGCGCGCAGCTGTTCACCGAACTCCACGATGAGGATGGCGTTCTTCGACGCGAGCCCCACCAGCATCACCAGGCCCACCTGACAGAACACGTCGTTCACCAGCCCGCGCAGGGTCTGCAGGAGCAGCGCGCCCAGCATCGCCACGGGCACCGCGAGCATGACGACGAAGGGCAGGGCGAAGCTCTCGTACTGGGCGGACAGCACCAGGAAGACGAAGATGATGCCCAGCGCGAAGATGACGAGCACCGTGTTGCCCGCGCTCTTCTGCTCCAGGGACAGGCCGGTCCACTCGTAGGTGAAGCCGGGGGGCAGCGTCTGCTGGGCCAGGTTCTCCATGATCTGCAGTGACTGGCCCGTGCTGACGCCGGGCCGGCCCTGGCCGTTGATGTTCGCGGCGCGGAAGAGGTTGTAGTGGCTGATGGTCTGCGCGGTGGCGACGGGGGTGAGCTTCACCAGCGCCTCCAGCGGCACCATGCCTCCGGAGTCCGAGCGCACGTAGAAGCTGCCGATGTCCTTCGGGTTGTCGCGGAAGGGGATGGCCGCCTGCACGAACACGCGGTAGACGCGGTTGGCGAAGGTGAAGTCGTTCACGTACTGGCTGCCCATGTACACCTGGAGCGTGGAGAACACCGCGCTCAGGGGCACGCCCTGCGCCTTGGCCTTCTCGCGGTCCACCTCGATGTTGAGCTGGGGCGAGCCCGCGGAGTACGCGGAGAACACGCCGCGCAGCCGGGGCTCCTGGTTCGCCTTGCCCACCAGCGCCTGGGTCGCCTGCGCCAGCTCCTCCAGCGAGTGGGCGCCCTCCTGGTCCTCCAGCACGAACTCGAAGCCGCCCACGCTGCCCACGCCCCGGATGGCGGGCGGCTGCAGCGGCAGCACCCGCGCGCCGCCCACCTGCGACAGCGGGCCGCGCAGCCGCTCCACCATGGACGCGACGCTCTCCTCCTTCTTCTTGCGCTCCTCCCAGGGCTTCAGGTTGATGAAGAGCGAGCCGTAGTTGGCGCCCGTGCCC
Source organism: Corallococcus silvisoli (assembly GCF_009909145.1). Classification (NCBI taxonomy): domain Bacteria; kingdom Pseudomonadati; phylum Myxococcota; class Myxococcia; order Myxococcales; family Myxococcaceae; genus Corallococcus; species Corallococcus silvisoli. The sequence goes on along the minus strand of NZ_JAAAPJ010000030.1, from coordinate 31,800 downwards.
AGCAGGGAGAAGCCGCCCACGGTGAAGATGTCGATGACCTCCGGCTGCTTGTGGAGGATGGCCTCCACCTGGAGGAGCACCTGCCGCGTGTACTCCAGCGACGTGCCCTCCGGGCCCTGCACCGCGACGATGAGGTAGGCCTGGTCCTCGTCCGGGATGAAGCCGCTGGGCACGGAGCGGTAGAGCAGCCCCGTGGCGGCGAGGAACACGACGAACGCGGCGACGACGAGCCAGCGCGCCTTGCCCAGCATGAAGCCCAGCAGCTTCCCATAGCCGCGCCGGAGCGAATCCAGCCCGTCGTCGAACTTGCGCGCCAGCAGGAACTTCTTGCCCTCGTTGGCGCGCAGCAGGCGCGCGCACAGCGCGGGGGACAGGGTGAGGGCGACCAGCGCGGAGAGGCTGATGGAGAAGGCGATGGTGAGGGCGAACTGGCGGTAGATGGCGCCCGTCGTGCCGGGGAAGAACGACACCGGGATGAACACCGCGGAGAGCACCAGCGCGGTGGCCACCACGACGCCGGACACCTGCTGCATGCCTCGGGAGGTGGCCGTGTGCGCGTCCAGCTTGTCGTGCTCCATCACGCGCTCGACGTTCTCGATGACGACGATGGCGTCATCCACCACCAGGCCCGTGGCCAGCGTCAGGCCGAACAGCGTCAGCGTGTTGAGGGAGAAGCCGAACGCGTTCACGAACATGAACGTGCCCACCAGCGACACCGGCAGCGTCGTCACCGCGACCAGCACGCTGCGCCAGCCGTGCAGGAAGATGAAGATGACGATGATGACCAGCAGGATGGCCTCGCCCAGCGACTGGAGCACCTCCCGGATGGACGCGCTCACCGCGAGCGTCGTGTCGAACGCCACCTTGTAGGTGAGGCCGGGCGGGAAGTTGACCGACAGCCGCTTGAGCTCCGCCTCCACGCCCTCGCGCACCTGCAGCGCGTTGGAGCGCGGCAGCTGGGTGATGCCCAGACCCACCGCGTCCTGCCCGTCGAAGCGCAGGAGCTGCGTGTAGCTCTCCGCGCCCAGCTGCGCGCGGCCCACGTCGCGGATGCGCACCAGGGCGCCGTCCGCCCCGCGCTGCACGACGATGTTCTCGAACTCCTTGGCGGACGACAGCTGCCCGTTCACCTGGAGGGACAGCTGGTACGCCTGGTCGCTGGCGGTGGGCGCCTGGCCCACCTTGCCCGCGCCCACCTGGACGTTCTGCTCCTGCAGCGCGAGGACCACGTCCTGGGCGGTGAGCTTGCGCCGGGCCAGCTCCGTGGGGTCCAGCCACAGGCGCATGGCGAAGCGGCGCTCGCCGAAGATGCGCACGTCGCCCACGCCCTTCACGCGCAGGAGCGCGTCGCGGATGAAGACGTCCGCGTAGTTGCTGAGGAACTCCGGGTCGTAGCGCTTCTCCTTGTCGAAGATGCCAAAGGCCACGAGCAGCTGCGTCTGCGCCTTGCGCACGGTGATGCCCAGGGCGTTGACCTGCGCGGGGAGCTGCGGCGTGGCGGTGGCCACGCGGTTCTGCGCGTCCACCGCCGCCAGGTCCGGGTCTCGCGACGGGTCGAAGGTGGCGATGATGGAGCACTGGCCGTCGTCGGTGCTGGTGGAGGCCAGGTAGCGCATGCCCTCCATGCCGTTGAGCTGGCGCTCCAGCACCGTGGTGACGGAGCTCTCCACCGTCTCCGCGGACGCGCCGGTGTACGTGGCGGTGATCTGCACCTGCGGCAGCGCCAGCTCCGGGTACTGCTCGATGGGGAGGCCGGGGATGGAGATGGCGCCCACGAGCGTGATGAGGATGGACACCACGCTCGCGAAGACGGGGCGCCGGATGAAGAAGTCGGAGAAGTGCATGGCGGCCCCCTACCGACCCGCGTCCGCGCCGCCGCCCGTGCCCTGTGGCGGCGGCAGGGGCATGGCTTCGCTCTGGCCCTGCTTCGGTTCTGCGGGCCTGGGCTGGATGGGCATGCCGTCGCGCAGCTGCTGCACGCCGCTGATGACCACCTGCGTGCCCGCGTCCAGGCCCTTCAGGACCTCGTAGTCGTTGCCCTCGACGAGCCCCAGCGTCACCGGCTGGCGCTTCGCCACGGTGCCGGCGTCGCCCTGGCCCACCACCATGGCGAAGGACTGGCTGCCCTGCCGTGTCACCGCGGTGGTGGGCATGGTCAAGGCCTCGCGCACGTCGTAGACCAGCTGCGCGCGCACCAGCTGGCCGGCCCTCAGCCCTCCGGTGTTCCGGAAGGCGGCCTTCACCTCCACCAGCTGGGTGGTGGGGTTGGGCGTGCTGGCGATGAAGAACGCGGGCGCGCGCACGAGCGCCTTCCCGTCCACGTCCACCACCTCCAGCGGCGTCTGGCCCAGCTTCACGCGCGCGGCCTGGTCCACCGGCACCTGCACGGACAGCTCCAGCAGCTCGGCCTGGTCCACGATGGTGAGGCCCGTCTGGGGCGTGACGTAGTCGCCCAGCTTCACCGGGATGTCGCCGACGACGCCGTCGAAGGGGGCGCTCACGTTGAAGAACCCCAGCTGCACCTGCTGGTTCTGGATCTGCGCCTCCACCGCCTGGGCCTGGGCGTCGGCCTGCTCCGCCTGGGCCACGGCCTGTTCGTAGTCCTGGCGGCTGACGAGCCCTTCCTTGAGCAGCTGCGCGCTGCGCTCGCGCGTCCGGCGCGCGTATTCGCGGCTGGCGACGGCGGAGGACTTCTGGGCCTGGGTCGCGCGCAGGTTGGCCTGCTCCTGGCGCGGATCCACCACCAGCAGCACCTGCCCGGTCTTCACCGGGACGCCAGGGCGGATGGGGATGGATTTCACGTAGCCGGCCACCTGCGGGTAGATGGTGATGCTGCGCCGGGAGATGAGCGTGCCCACGTACTCGCCGATGTCGCGCACCGTGCCGGGCTTCACCTGGAGCACCTGCACGGACACGGGCTTGCCGCCGCCCTGGCTCTGCTTGCCCGCCTGCGGCCCCCCGCCGGGCGTGGACTGGCCGGGGTCCTTGCCGCTGCATGCTCCCGCCAGCGCGAGGACGAGCCCCCACGTACCCCAACCGCCCCTCACCAATCGCATGCTGCCTCCGACAGGAATGCATCCACCTGGGCCTGGTGGAACTGGAAGTCGGTGATGACCAGATCCAGCTCCGCCTGCCGCAGGGCCCCGGCCGACTCCACCAGCTCCAGGCTTGTTCCGGTGCCCACCTCGAAGCTGCGGCGGGTGAGCCGGTCATTCTCTTCCGCCAGCTGGCGCTCGCGGTCCGCCAACTCGCGCGTCGCCAGCGTCACCTGCACGGCGCGCTTCGCCTGCGTCACCTCCACGGCGATGTTGCGCTCGCGCGCGGTGATGTCCGCGTGGGCCTGCTCCAGCTGGCCGCGCGCCTGGCGCATCCGGCCCTCGCGCGCGCCGCCATCCCAGAAGGGCAGCACCAGGCTGGCGCCGACGTTCCAGATGGGGACCTTGGCGAAGCCCGGGTTGACGGTGAAGGCATAGGTGCCGCTGGTGAGGTCCAGGGTGGGGGCGTACTGCCGCTTCACCTCGCCGATGGCGCGCTCCGCCACCAGCAGCCGGGAGCGCGAGGCGGCGATGTCCGCCCGGTTCGACAGCGACTCCAGCGTGTGACAGGACTGGCTCGTGCCCTGGAGGAGCGTGGTCAGCTCCAGGCCCTGTCTGAGCCCCACCGCGCCCGGGGTGCCCAGGGCGAGCCCCAGGGACTCGCGGGCCTTGCGCAGGTTCTCGTCACCGGTGACGAGGTTGCGGCGGGCGGTCTGCGCGTCCTGCTCCACGCGCACGACGTCCAGCCGGGTGCCGGCGCCCAGGTCGAAGCGGCGCTGCGCGAGCGACAGCCGCTCCAGCGCGGTGCGCAGGTTGACGCGGTTGACCTCCGCCAGCCGCTCCATGGAGGACACCGACACCAGGGCCTGCGCGAGCCCCCGGGTGAGCTGCCGGCGCGTCTCCGCCAGGGACAGGGCGGCGGTGCGCCGCGTCTGCTTCGCGCTGCCCAGGGCATAGAGGCTGGCCAGGTCCACCACCGGCACGGTCGCGTTGAGGACGCCCACGCCCAGCAGGTCCGTGGGGGTGCTGCCGGCCCCGCTCGTCGGCACCGTCCCCCCGTCGAAGAAGATGAAGCTCGGGTTGAGCAGGTTGTACTGGGCGGACAGGTTGCCGCTGACGTTGGGCAGCAGGTTGGAGAGCGCGATGCGCCACGCGCCCGCGGCCGCCTCCACCTGGCCCAGCGCCGCCTGGAGGTCGGTGGAGCGCTGGCGCAGCAGCGTGAGCGCTTCGTTCCAGGACTGGAGCTGAAGGGGGGCGGGAGGCACCGGCGCCAGCAGCGGATCCGACACGTCCGCGTGGAAGGGGGGTGGCACCTCCGGGACGGAGTCCGGGTCCTGGGCCGCGGGCGTGCCGGCGCGAGGGGCTTCCCGTGCGGGAGCGTTCGGCGCGCGGGGGACAGGCGCCCGCGTGTTTGGCGAGGCCGCGTTGGGGGCCGGCGCGGTGGGCGGGGGCGCGTTCGTCGCGGGCGCGGTGGGCGTGGCCGGCGCGGGAGCCTGGGGGGCGCGCTGCATGGGCGCGGTGTTCTGCGCCAGGGCCACGGGGTGTCCGGAGCCGGGCTGAGCGGGAACCGCGCCGGGGGTTCCGGTCTGGGCCAGCAGGGCTGCGAACAGAAGTGCGTTCATAAGGGGTGCTCCCCAGGTAGGGGCGAAGCCACCCCCCCGCCACGGGTTCGCGCCCCCACTGCTCCAATGGACAACACAGACATGCGGGTGACTGCTCATCAGTGAATGGACAGACATGCCCGGGGTCCCGGATGGCACCGCGGGACCCAGGACATGCCAGGGCCGCGGCCCTCAATCGCAGGAGACGAGCAGGATGCTGATCGCGGTGCAGCGGCGCGAGTCCTGGTTGTTGGCGGCGTTCGGATCCTCGGGCTCCCCCGCCACGCGGGTGGCCGTCACGGTGTACGGCAGCCCGATGTTGAGCAGGCCCAGGGGGACGGTGAAGAAGCGCGACTGGGTGGCGCCGACCGCCAGGGGCCCGAAGCCGCAGGTGACGGTGCCGGAGGACGCCGTGCATTCGCTGGAGCTGGCGGACAGACCGGCGGGCAGGGCGGAGCGCACGGTGGCGGCGTTCATCACCGCGGGGCCGTTGTTGGTGACGCGCACTTCGTAGCGGATGTAGGGCGTGAGCAGGCCCAGGTTGGGCCCGGCGAAGAGCTGCACCCGGGCGTCCGCCTTCAGCGCCGTGGAGGTGTTGAGGAACACGGAGACGGTGTTGCCCGCGCGCTGGGCCGCGATGAGGTCCGGCTTCCCGTCGGAGTTGAAGTCGCCCGTCGTCAGCGCGGAGACCGGGTGGTTCGTGGGCAGGGTCGTGGGTTGACCGAAGACCCCGTCGCCCGGGTTGAGGAGCACGGTGATGCCGGACGCGGCGCTGGAGGCGAGGGCCACGTCCACGAACCCGTCGAGGTTCAGGTCCGCGGCCGCGAAGGCGGTGGCGTTGACCTGGGTGGAGAGGGTGCGGGCCTCGCCGAACTCGCCGTTGCCGTTGCCGGGCAGGACGGACACGAAGCCGTTGCCCGCGACGAGGATGTCCTTGCGGCCATCCCCGGTGGCGTCCGCCAGGAGCACGCGGGTCGCGCCCCCGGCGCTGGGATAGGTCTTGTTTGGATAGAAGGCGCCGTCGCCCCTGCCGCCCAGGAGGGTGACGAGGCCGGAGGCGTCCACGGTGACGAGGTCTGGGTGTCCGTCACCGGTGATGTCCGCCGCCGCGAGGTCCACGGCGGGCGCGGACAGCGGCAGGAAGAGCGTCTGCGGCGGCGCCCCCGTCCCCTGGTTGAGCAGGATGACGACGCGCGGCTGGGCGGACAGGGTCGCCACGTCGATGCGCGTGTCTCCGTTGAAGTTCGCGGAGGTGATGCCGCGCAGGGATTCCCCTTGGGGGAGGATGAGGGTCTGGCTGGAGGACGTGAAGCCGTCCACGCCGTCGCCGTTCAGCGTCTCGAGGACGCGGGTGCCCACGTACGCGACGTCGAGCGTGTTGGCCCCGCCGAAGCCGCCGGTGATGACGGCGTTGGGGAAGGTGTCTGGGTTGAAGGGCACGCGCTTCGGGGCCGGGGCGAAGCCGCCGGCGCCGTTGCCCAGGAGGACGGAGAGGCTGTTGTCGGAGGGGTTGGCGGTGATGGCGTCGAGCCGTCCATCGGCGTTGAAGTCACCCACGGTGACGGCCTCGGGGCCCGGGGAGGTGACGCTGTTCACGGGGGGCGCGAAGCCGAGGGGGGCCGCCGCCCAGGCGGGAGCGGAGAGGCCCAGCAATCCCAGGCACAGGAGGGTCTGCGGAGAGGAGCGGGGGTGCTTCCTGATTCGCGAGTTCATGGCACGTCCTGACGCGTGGGTTGCAACAGGGGTCGGCCCAAGGTGCGTCGCGTGCGTCGGAAGGGCTTCTGTCCTGGAGGGAGGGAGCGAGTTCAGGTCCGTGCGCCAGAGGGCATGACGTCGCGGAGCTCCGCCCTGGTCTGTTCCTCCTCCGCCCGCACCGTGACGAGGTTGAGCGCCATCTCCGCCGAGCGACGGTGCGACTTCCCGGTGGGGTTGGGCGAAGGTTCAATTCCTCTCAAGTGCTTGGGAGGAAGGAATCCACGTCTGGATATCCGCGACACGGGGGGCGCTGGATGCGCGGGCTGCCCCTGGCTGTGTGCCTGCGCTCCATCCGCGCGCGCTCAAGCCCCAGCTCTGCGAGAAGCAGGGGCCCCTCATGGACATGGGCGCGACCTACGCCGTGGACGTGCCGGGGCGGCGCATCCTCGCCGTCCGGAACTGAGCGCTCACGGCGCCGGCATCATGCCCAGCCGCTGCTTCGCGGGGCGGCTCTGCGGGTCGAAGCGGAGCGCTTCCTCCAGCCGCTCGCGGCCCTTCGCCACGTCGCCCTGCACCATGTACAGGTCGGCCAGCCGCACCAGCACATCCGCGTTGTAGGGCTGCAGGTCCAGCGCCTGCTCGAACTCGCGCGTCGCGGTGGCCACGTCCCGGCGGCGCATCGCCAGCTGCCCCAGCATCACGTGCGGCTGCACCAGCCCCCGCGTCTCCGGCGCCTGGGCCAGCATCTCCAGCGCGGGGACGCCCCGCCGGTCTCCGAACGCGGCCAGCGTCAGCGCCGCGCCCTGCCGCACCCACAGCGAGCCATCCTGCAACAGCGCCACCAGGTCCTCCGTCGCCTCACGCGCGTTCGCGCTGCCCAGCCCGTCGATGATGTCCGAGCGCAGCGTGCTGTCCGTCGTGCCCTTCAGCGCCGCCCGCAGCGCCGGCACCGCGTCGTGCTTGAACCGGCGCGCCAGGAGCTGCGCCGCCACGCCCCGCAGCGTCGCCGCCTCCGCCGTGTCCGCCAGCACCGCCTCCAGCGAACCCCGGCTTGCCGCCGCCGTCTTCTCGTCGAACGCGTCCGCCAGCCGGATCCGCCGCTGCTGACGCACCTCCGCCTGGGGCCACCACTTCGTCAACGCCTGCTCCATCGCGTCCGGCGTCTCCTTCGTGTGGCAGGTGTTGCACGCGTTGGGCACGTCATGGCGCGCCGTGTTCCGCGGCACCGGCACGTCCAGCGCGTGGTCCGCGAAGTGGTCCAGCACGCCCGACACCACCGGCGGCATGTGACACGCGAGGCAGTCCTGCGCCGCGGCCGCCTTGTGGTGCGTGTGCTTCTCTCCCTGCGCCATCACCTCCGCGTGACAGCCCTGGCACGTCGCCGCGTTCACCGCCGTGCGCGCCACGGCCGTCTTCGGCTTCTTCACCTCGTTGGGGGCGCTCGGGTCGTGCGGCGCCGCGTGGCACGTCAGGCACGTGGCCCCTCCCTTCAGGTGGCACTGGGACTGGATGAGCGCCTGGTACTCGAAGCTGGAGGTGCTGGGGCGCCCGTCGGTGAAGAAGTCACCGGAGCGCTCGTTGCCCACCAGCAGCACCATGGGCTGGTAGCTCGCGTCATAGCGCTGGCCGGGCTGGAAGCGGTGCTCGGCGTCCAGCATGGGGAACAGCGTGCGGCGCGGCCCGTGGCACTGCGCGCACACCGCGAAGCCCTCCTCCTTGGGCAGCTTCCGCGGCTGGATGATGTCCGCCGGCGCCTGCGACTCCGCGTGCCGCCCCCCGGGCCCGTGACAGGACTCGCACGCGACGCCCGCGTCCGCGAACTTCGTCTCCCACTGGTGGCTCGCCCGGTCATAGCGCGTGTCCAGCCCCGTCACGTGGCAATCCAGGCACGCATGCTGCGCGCTGCGGCGGAAGTTCGCCCAGAAGAACGGGTGGTCCGGCGCCAGCGCCCCCTGCTTCTTCTCCGAGTAGTCCACCCACTCGCCCTTGCCCGTCACGTGGAAGTACACCGGCAGCACCTGCCAGCGCCCGTCCGGGAGCAGCGTGATGGGGTCCTGCATCCGCTTGCCGCCCACCACCCACTGCACCGGCCACTCGCCCAGGTTCCCGTCCGCGCCCTTGGTGCGCATCAGGTAGTTCTTCCCGTCGCGGCGCATCCACGCCTCGCTGGACTCGCCCTGGAAATGCGTGCCCGCCGCGAACGTGCCCACCACGTATGGCTTCGCCGCGGGCGAAAGCGCGCGCGCGTGCCAGTCGTGCTTCCAGCCGGCGTGCTGCGTTTCGTGGCAGTCCGCGCACACCTGCGAGCCCACGAAGTGATTCGGCTTCGCGGGCGGCGCCTCCACCGTCTTCACCGGCGCCGGCGCCACCGTGCTCCCCGCGTCCAACGGCGGCGCGGGAGCCTGGGCAACCACTGGCGCTGGCGCTGGTGGCGCGGAGGGCGCTGACGAGCGCAGTGCGAGGAACAGGCCCACGGCGAGGACGACCACCGCGACGGTGACGAGGACAGGGCGAGAGGTGCGCATCCGGAGGTGCCACCCATGCTCCTCCCAAGCGCCGGACGGCACAAGCGGTGCCCCGCGTGTTCCCGTCTCCTCCAGTGGACACTGCCCTCCCGGGTAGGACTGCGTTCCCGGCGAACCATGGACTAGGGTCCCGGCTGGCGAAGGGAGGTCCGTGTATGCCCATGCGGTCCGTGAATGGAACCCGGCTGTACTACGAGGACACCGGCGGTGCTGGGGACGTGGTGCTCTTCAGCCACGGCTTGCTGTGGAGCACGCGCTTGTTCGACCCGCAGGTCGAGGCCCTGCGCGGCCGCTTCCGCTGCATCGCGTACGACCACCGGGGGCAGGGCCAGAGCGACGTGCCGCCCGAACCGGCCATCGACATGGAGACGGTGTACGCGGACGCGGTGGCGCTCATCGAGTCCCTGGGCGTGGCACCGGTCCACTTCGTGGGCCTGTCCATGGGCGGCTTCGTGGGCATGCGGCTCGCGGCGCGGCGTCCGGACCTGGTGCGCTCGCTGGTGTTGCTGGAGACCTCCGCGGACCCCGAGCCGCCCGCCAACGTGCCCCGCTACACCGTGCTCAACCTGGTCGCGCGCTACCTGGGGCTTGGGCCCGTGAGCACGCCGGTGATGCGCATCATGTTCGGCACGTCGTTCCTCACCGACCCGGGCCGCCAGGCGGAGCGGGCGCTGTGGCGCGCGCGCCTGAGCGAGAACCGCCGCGACATCTGGCGGGCCGTCAACGGCGTCCTCAAGCGCAAGGGCGTCGCGGAGGAGCTGCCGCGCATCCAGACCCCCACGCTGGTCGTCGTGGGCGAGGAGGATCGCGCCACGGTGCCCGCGAAGGCGGAGCGGATCCACTCGCTCATCCCCGGCTCTCAGTTGGTGCGCCTGTCGCGCGGCGGCCACTCCTCGTGCGTGGAGGAGCCGGCGCTCGTCAACGCGGAGCTCGCCCCCTTCCTCACCCGGCATGCCTCCACCGGCGCCGCGCACACCGGTTGAGGCGCCGTTACCCCCCTTCATCCCCAGGAGGTCATTGCCATGCCCGTCGCGAAATGGAACGGCGTCGTGCTCGCCCAGAGCGACCGCTTCGAGGTGGTGGAGGGCAACGTCTACTTTCCGCCCGACAGCCTGAAGCGGGAGCTCTTCAAGGCCAGCGTGACGCGGACCCACTGCCCCTGGAAGGGCGAGGCGAGCTACTACACGCTGGAGGTGGACGGGAAGACGAACCTGGACGCCGCCTGGTACTACCCGGCGCCCAAGTCGGCCGCGTCCAACATCCAGGGGTACGTGGCCTTCTGGAAGGGCGTGACGGTGGAGCGCTGACTCACCCGCCCCGGAAGTACGTCGCCCAGCGCCCCGCGTTGCGCAGCTGGGTGACGACGAAGGCGGGGATCCACTGGAGCAGGTTGGCCTCCGCCTTCACCGCGTAGCCGCCGAGCAGGCCCGGGTCGATGCGGTGGGCGTCCAGGTTCGTGGGGTAGGGCGCGGGCAGGCCGCCGAAGCACTCGCCGCGGGCGAAGAAGAGGTCCCACAGGGTGGCGGCCTCCGCGTGGTCGTCCGGGATGAGGCGCGTGTCCACGCCGAGCAGCGAGCCCACGAGCTTCCAGAAGAAGTACCAGCGCTGCTCGTTGAACTCGTAGCCCTTGTCCCGCCACGCCTGCGCCACGATGTACGCGAACGTCAGCAGCGTGAACGCGACCCCGCTCTGGTTGTAGGAGCGCCGCCCCGTGTAGTGCGACCGGTAGTGGCCGAGCGCGGAGTTGTGCATCTGCGCCAGCAGCAGCGTCGTCGCCAGCGTGCGCGTGCTGTAGAGGCTGCCCCAGCCCATGCTCATGTTGCCGTAGAGGATGCGCAGCAGGATTTGCGCCGTCTCGATGACCCGGCGGGACACGATGTCGCGCATGACGCTGTGGGGGCGCTGCTCGAACAGCGAGGACACGTCCTTGTGGTAGTACGTGGCCTTGAAGGACACGCCCGCCAGCTCGTTCACGGAGGTGGCCTGGAAGAAGATGTAGAAGGCCTCGTCGCGAGCGGCCTCGAAGTCGCGCAGGAACTGCGCCGAGGAGGGCACGCCCGTCACCGCCGTGGTCGCCGCGGAGGAGGCGGGCTCGTAGAGCACCTTCGCCAGCCGGTGGTCGCTGTACGTGTTGCCCCAGAAGCCCTCGATGGCGCTGAAGGCCTTCAGCGCGGGACGCCACTGCGTGCCCCCCACCCCGGGCGTCTCCCGGATGTGCTTCTTCCAGTGCAGCCGCAGCCCCTCCATCAGCTCCGGCTCCGCCGCGGTCATGATGCCGTAGAGGCTGTTCGCCGCCGTGAGCGGGTCACCCAGCAGGGCGTCCAGGTGCTGGTGGCGGAAGGTGAAGGGCATGGGCGGGGCTCCAGCGGCGGCGCGTTCCCTCGGGAGTCTAGGGAAGTGTTGACCCTGTAACAAACCGCTCCAATTGCAAAACCAGACAGGTAGGGGATGTCCTGGGTGTGACGGCGCGGCGCGCGGCGGGCTTCACGGGAGGGAGGGAGCGGCGATGCTGGGGGCTTTTCCGGACCCGGGCGTGGGGTGGTCCCGCGGGGTGCGGTGGAGGTGCGGCGCGGTGGCGACGGTGTCCCTGCAGGGCGTGCGCAAGGTGTACCGGGGCGGGGTGGCGGCGGTGAAGGGCGTGACGCTGGACATCGCGGACGGCGAGTTCGTGTCGTTGGTGGGCCCGTCCGGGTGCGGCAAGTCCACGACGTTGAACCTCATCGCGGGGTTGGAGGAGCTGTCGGGTGGGGAGCTGCGCATCGACGGGCAGGTGGTGAACGACCTGTCGCCGCGCGAGCGCGACATCGCGATGGTGTTCCAGAGCTACGCGCTCTACCCGCACCTGGATGTGGCGGGGAACCTGGCGTTCCCGCTGAAGGTGGCGGGGATGGGGGCGAAGGACGTGGACGCGCGCGTGCGCGAGGTGTCCCAGGTGTTGGGGTTGGAGGCGCTGCTGGCGCGCCGGCCGAAGGAGCTGTCGGGCGGGCAGCGGCAGCGGGTGGCGCTGGGGCGCGCGTTGGTGCGCCGGCCGAAGGTGTTCCTCTTCGACGAACCCCTGTCCAACCTGGACGCGGCGCTGCGCACGCAGATGCGCGGGGAGATCAAGAAGCTGCACGAGCAGCTGAAGGCCACGTTCATCTACGTGACGCACGACCAGGCGGAGGCGATGACGCTGTCGGACCGCGTGGTGGTGATGAGCCAGGGCGAGGTGCAGCAGGTGGCGCCGCCGCGCGAGCTGTACGACGCGCCGGCGAACCTGTTCGTGGCGGGCTTCTTCGGCTCGCCGCGCATCAACCTGGTGAAGCCCCAGACGCTGGGGTTGCCGGCGGGTGACGCGGTGTGGGGCCTGCGGCCGGAGCACCTCCAGGTGGGGCAGGGCCCGGTGCCTCCGGATGCGCGCGAGGGCCGCGTGTACCTGGTGGAGCCGATGGGGGCGGAGGTCTGGGTGACGGTGGAGACAGGAGGGGAGCGCATGGTGGCGCGGGCGCCCGGGGACTTCCGCGCCGCGAGCGGGGACGCCGTCTGGCTGCGCCACGACGCCCGGTACCTGCGCCGGTTCGACGCGGGCACGGGGCGCGCGATGTGAGCGACGCCGGGGCTTCAGGGATGGAGTCGCGCACGGGCTTCCGCCAGCACGCTTCCTCCCTCCCGAGCCACTCGGACATGGCGCGCCATCAAGGACTGCTGGATGGCGCGAGGCTGGGAGTCGAACATGTCCCAGAGGTATTGCTCCTCCGAGGCCGGGATTCCGTACCCAAGCTCTTCTCCATAGCGACGCAATCGTTCGAGGGTGGCCAGAAGGTATTTCCAATTGGCCAGTGGCAGGAGCAGCAGCACTTCCCGCCGACGGACGGATTCCTTCGCCAGGGGGTGCACATGCTCACGCCAGCGCCCACTTGCGTATTCCACACCCATGGCGGAGAGGCCCAGATCGAACTGGGACAGGCGCTCCTCCAGACTGCGAGGTGCGCAGTCATAGGTCACTTCAATCCGAAGCCCTGAATGCAGGAAGGTCGTCTGGAAGGGTGGGTTGTTCTCGAGCAGCAGGCCCCCCTGCGCTTCGATGTGGGTTAGCAGTTCGTTTCGATCCAGGGGGCTCGCCGGCCAGAGGTCAAGGTCATGCGGGGGGCGGCCGTGGAGCAACGACTTGAACGCGCCTCCTGCCAGGAAGAAGCGACCTGGAAAGGACGGGTGAACGACCGGGGAGAGCAGGGCCTGCGCGAACCCGATGAGAGAAGCTCGCGGAAGGAGCTCCACTGCGGCATCCAGCAGAGGCTTCACGGCACTTCCGGAAGGCGCGCCCGCAGCTCGCGCATGAGGAGGCCCCGCTCATCGATGACCTGGAGCGCACCATCCCGTGTCTCCACACGGGCTTGACCGTTATAGAAGGGCTCCACGGTGGCGAAACGTTGCGGATACAGGGGGAGCCCCATCGTATCGATGTGGTGCCAGCCACATGCGTCGCGTGCCCGTGCGAAGCCTTTGTGGAAGACATCCAGATCCAGGAACCGGAGCCCGCTCAAGGGGCATCCCTGCCGGTCGATATGGAGATGGAGGCCAGTTGCGTCCTGGACCATCGCGAAACCTTCGCGGAAGTCTCCTGCGTAGGCATACCTCTCTCCGTAGGCTGGCTCTCCTTGCGCGTCGATATGGAAGTACCGACCATCCTCCGCCCTGACGGTACATCTCCCATCCTGGAAGTTGCCGCACCATGCAAAGCGCCGCGCCGTGAGGTCTTGTCCATCCGTGCGGAGGTGGAACGCGCCCTCCACTCCCATGACCGCAGCGAGCCCCTCGTAGAAGCCAAACGTTCGCGTGAAGCGGCGGGAGGTGAGCGCGTTTCCCCTCATGTCGATGTGGAACGCACCCGAGGTATCCCGCACGGCTGCGAGTCCGGGCTCGTGAAAGGACAGGACGTCGATGAAGCGCGAAGCATACAGCGGCATCTCCCCCAGTAGATGGTGGGTCCTCTCTGGCGAGACGCGTGTTCGGGCCCAGGTGCTCAAGGAGTCTCCTTCGTCACGGGCTGACGCATGTTGCAACCACGGCACAGGGGCTGATCCTGGTAGCTGGACAGCAGCCGCTGATAGGCCGGTCCCGTCCACACCTCGTGGATGCCAACTTCGTTCAAGTTGCCCAGGTTGCCGAGTGTTCGCCGTTCTTTGTCGGGAGCACAGCAGGGGTCGAAGCGCCCCACGGCACTCACCCAGGCCTCCTTCCCGAGGAAGGGGCAGCGCGCACCAGGCGCCAGGTCCGTGACGGCCTCCGCTCGCAGGGGAAGAATGTTCTCCAGGAGCACCTTGCTCCCATCCTGACGCCGGTGCTCCTCCGCGACGATGTGGGCTTGTTGAACGGCCTCGTTCCATCGCTGGATCGCCGAGGTGTCTCGTCTCATGGACAGGGGCTGGATGGCCGCGAAATGGGCCCAGAGGTGATGCCCCTTCACCCGGTCGACGCCCAGTCCCGCTGCCAGCCGCACGATGTCCGGCAACTCGCCCACGTTCGTCTCCAGGAACGTGAGCTGGAGTGTCACCCTGCAGCGATGGCCGCCTTGGAGAGCATGCGCATCTCGCTCGGCCAAGAACTGACGGAGGTTCTCCAGAACCTGTTCCCAGCGCGTCCCTACCATCACCGCTTCGTGGGTCTGCTTCGTGGCGCCGTTCCACGAGATCTTCACATCGGAGGTCATGGGCACTAGCCGACGTGCCCATCCGCGAGCTCCACGTCTGGGAAATGTCCCGTTGGTGGTGAGGTTCAACCACACGCCGTGCGCGACGCACAGGTCGATGATGTCGTCGAAGTGCGGGTAGAGCAGGGGCTCCCCCATCGTGGAGGGAATGATTTCCCGCAGCGGTGTGCCGTCGCTGTCCGCCATGATTCGTCTCAGCAGCTCCAGGGGCATGCGGCGCTTCGGCTGCCCTGCTTCCCTGCGCTGGCGTTGGGTGTCGCTGTGGGGCGAGTGGTCCTCGCACATGATGCAGTGCAGGTTGCAGTCGTCGGGATTGGTATCGAAGGTGATGCGCCAGGGGCCGCTCCGGGTGGGGGGGCGGCTGGCTCGGCGTTCCCGGATGACGCGCGCGTACAGGGCCTCCACGGCCTCCACGTGGGCGGGCATCCCCTGAACGTCTCCTCCTTCGCCCAGGAGGAAGCCACGACTGCCCAACTGGGCTGCCAGCTCAGGCGTATTGACCAACCGCTGCATGGCCTGGGCAAGTGATGACGGATCACGATGGGCGAAGAGCAGTCCGTTCTCTCCAGTTCGCACGTACTCGCGCATGCCCCCCGCGTCCGCAGTGATGACGGGCACGCGAGCCTGAAGGGCCTCGTGGATGACCAGCGGAGAGTTCTCCACCCAGATGGAGGGCACGACAATGGCGTCCACGTGGTTGAACACATCCCGCACGATGTCCGTGTTGCGGTACTCGGGATGCCAGGTCACGCGTGTGCTAGCGTCACCGGGAAGGGTGTGTACCAAGGACTTGAGGGCTTCAGTGTGCTCGCCGCGAGGTCGTCCCCAGATTTTCAGCCGGGCATTGCCTTGCACCTGCCCGAAAGCCTGGAGCAAGTGATGGATGCCCTTGGCCGGAATATGGGTGCCGATGTAGCCGAAGACGATGTTGGGCTCACGCTTCCGTTGACGGTGGCGCAGGCGCTCCACATCGAAGCCATAATCCAGATGCACTACCTTGGCGGCAGGCAGCCCGAAGTCCTGCTGGAATCGCTCCCGCAGGTAGCGGGAGGGGGCGATGAAGAGGGCGACGTGCTCCAGCATCTGCCGTACGTGCGCCATCCGCTCATGGACCCAGTGGCTCCAGTGGGCAATATCGTCTTCGCGGGTTTCGGGTGCTCCGGAGAAGTACCGTGCGTAACAGCGCTCCGCGCACTTTCGATCCTCCTGGCCCGAGCAGGTGGACCAGGGCTCTTTAGAGGGAGCGGGATGCATCTGCAGGAACTGGCCCCGGGGGCACATGAGCCAGTAGTCGTGCAGGGTGAAAACGATGGGAATCCCACGTGCGGCGCCCACAGCGAGCAGGGACGTGGACAGGTGGTTCAGGTGGCCAACGTGGATGACGTGCGGCCGGAAGTCATCCAGGACCTCCGCGAACCGCTTATCGACTCCCTCATGCCGGTAGCGATCACGGCTGTTGGGAAGGTTCACCAAGTGCAGCACGACGCGGGGGTCGTCTGGGTCGCACTCGTGCGTCAGTTCGTAGTCTGGAAGGAACGGATCTTCTCTGCGCGTGAAGACCTGGACCTCGTTTCGAGAGGACAGTCCCTGTGCCAGTGCCTGGGTATAGACCTCGGAGCCCGCGTTGAAGCGCATGGGATAGCCATGGATGACCTGGAGGACTCGCATGAATGGGCCCGGCTGCCATGGCGCTTTGCGCCACGATACTTCTGGTGTGAGAGGATTTCGAGGCGTCAGTTCCGCTCGCTTGTGCGAAGCCGAGCCACGTTGTGTGGCCGGACCGCTCCTTCACTGCGGGCTGAGGGGCCTGCGAGCCTGGGGTTTCGCCGCATCCGTTTCCTAATTCAAGGGGCGACCCGATTCGCCTCGGGATTGCCAGTACGCATCATCCCGGGAGTTTCGCTGGCGTGAGTGGTTGTCGAGCTCCGCCTGCGAGGGGTTGTGCTGCTTCGATGACTTGCTCATGGGTCATCCCCAGTGTCGGAGTTGCCGATGGTGCATCGATGGTCATGCCGGACTCGACGGCCAATAAAGCCTCCGCCCAAACCGACGTCCACGGATCCATGTGGTTGGAAAACCTGTCTAGGCTCGTTTCCATGTGAGTGCTGCAAGAAATGCATAGGCAGTTGTGACTTGCAATCCTGCTTACGCTGACGAGCTTTGGGGTTGAAGTTGAAGAGGAGTCAGGCGTAGACCTGTTCGCTCTCCACGGCGGGGTTCAGGCGCCGCTGGAGCGCCTCCAGCCGGTCATAGCGCTGGCGCAGGGCTTCCTTGAACTCGCGTTGCTCCGCGTGGGCGAGCTCTTCCAGCAGGGCGTGCAGGGAGGAATCGATGGCGTCCTTCAGCACGCGCGATTCGTCGTTCGACAGTTCCAGCAGCATGGCGGGAGGCCTCCTGCGGGAACGTTAGGCACCGCGCACCGGTGTCGCGCGAGGGGCTGTCCTCCCGCCGTGGAGGGGAGCGGCGCGGGGGCTCCTTGGGCCGCCTGGCGGGGCGCGCACGGCGGCGGGAGCGGCCCCACTCTTGGTGAGGACCCCCGGGCCCGGACGCGGCGCCCCGCCTCCCGGGCCCTTCGAGCGCGAGGAGCGACACGATGATTCACGCGGGAGACGTGCGCGAGGGCATGGCGGTGCGCACCGCCGACGGACAGTCGCTGGGCCGGGTGGCGGGCGTGGGCGCCACGCACTTCGAGCTGGAGCAGGGGCTGGTGCCCATTCCCCGGCGCGACTACCTCGTCGAGTTCAGCGACGTGGACTCCGTGCGCGGGGATGAAATCCAACTCAAGCCCGCTGACCATTCCCAGCTCACGCTGGAGGTGGATGACGACGGCGGGGCCCTGCCGCCGCGAAGCAGCGAGGGCCTGGACGCGGAGCCCTCGAGCGACCCCCTGGGTCCCATGCGGCACTGACGCCGGAACGGCGCCTCCGCCCTTCGGGCGTCCGGGGAATCCGACCTGGAGGGCAGGACAAAGCCTTGGAATCACAAGGCCTTGCGCGGCTTGCATGTCAGACCGGCCCGGTAAACGGACCCCTCGGCCAGACGTCCCGGTGGGGTCATGCGACGGTTTTCGACATCTTGCGTCACGATACTGTGGTTGGGAGTGGTGTTGGCGTGCGGGCCCGGTCCGAGAGCGGATGCGGGCGGGGTGGAGGCGCCAGTGCCGGGCGTGTTGTCGACGCCGCGGCGGCTGTTGCCCTACGTGCTGTTGGAGGACGGGCGGGTGTTGGCGGCGGGGGGGCATGACGGGAGCCGCACGCTGGGCAGCTGCGAGGTCTTCGAGCCGGACACGGGGCGGTGGAGGCCCACGGGGGCGCTGCGCACGTCGCGGCGCAACCACGCGGCGGTGCGGCTCGCGGATGGGCGGGTGTTGGTGGTGGGGGGCTCCAACGGCGTGACGGTGGGCGCGCTGGCGAGCGCGGAGCTGTACGCGCCAGACGCGGGGACGTGGACGGCGGCGGCGCCCATGGGAGAGGCGCGGAACGATCCAGCGGCGGTGGTGTTGCCGGACGGGCGGGTGTTGGTGGCGGGAGGGACGGACGTGGACCTGCGGCCGGTGCGCTCTGCGGAGCTGTACGACCCGGCGACGGGGACGTGGCGGCCCGCGGAGGCGCCGGGCTTCGTGCGAGGAGGTTCAGGGACGGCGGTGGTGTTGCGCACGGGCAAGGTGCTCTTCGCGAGCGGCTTGCAGGCGGAGCTGTACGACCCGGCGACGGGGCACTGGGAGAAGGCGGGGGCGGTGGGCGGCGCGGCGGGCACGCACCGGCTGGGGCACACCGTGACGCTGTTGCCGGACGGGCGCGTGCTGGTGGTGGGGGGCATCACGTCGCGGGCGGCGGAGACGGCGGAGGTGTACGTGCCGGAGCGGAACGCGTGGGAGCGGGTGGAGGACCCGGCCGTTCCGCGAGAGCACCATGCGGCGCTGCTGACGGGGGACGGCATGGTGCTGATGGTGGGCGGCGAGCACTCCTCGCGAGGCACGCTGGCGTCCGCGGAGCGCTTCGATCCAGTGCGCGGCATCTGGGCGCAGGCGCCCACGCTGCATGAGCCGCGAGGCGAAGCCGGCGCGGTGTGGCTGCACCGGGGCACCGTGCTGGTGGTGGGCGGGGTGAATGAGCTGGGCACCCTGGACACGAGCGAGGAGTACGTCCCGGCCACGCCCGTCGTGGCCCAGGCCCCGCAAGAGCCATGATCCGGAATTTCTTGGACAGACACTCCATGGATTCAAAGTGAAGCCAGGACAGCATGTCTGGCTTTTCCACGGCTGACCGGCAACGCGGAGCCCGCCGCCGCGCATCGGTGCGACGGCGTACCAGGGCGCGTGACAGACTGCGCGCCCATGCGCTCCTGGAAACACCTGCTCGTCGTCCCGCTCGTCTGCTCCTCCGCCTGCGCCACCGCGCCCGTCGCGCCCTCGAAGCCCGAGGCCCCGGCCGCCGTCATCGCGCCCGTGGCTCCCGTGTCCGCGGCCCCCGCTCCCGCCGCGCCGGTGCGCCCCTTCGGCACGCTGCGCGAGCAGGCCGACCGCCAGCAGGCGTGGCTCCGCGAGCGCCTGGAGACCGCGCTGCCCCAGCTCATGCGCAAGCATGGCGTGCGCATGTGGATCGTCCCCATGCGCGAGTACAACGAGGACCCCGTCTTCAAGGCGCTCGTGTCCCCCACGACCTTCGCCGCGCGCCGCCGCACCATCTACGTCTTCTTCGACCGCGGCGAGGGCCAGGGCGTGGAGCGGCTGGCCCTGGGCGGCAGCACGCAGGGGGGCCTCTATGAAGCCCGCCGCGCCCCGCAGCTGGTGGACCGCGGCGGGGCCCGCCGCGCCGCGGAGCTCCTGGGCCCCGAACAGTGGCAGCTGCTCAAGCAGGTGGTGGAGGAGCGCAAGCCCGACTCCATCGCCATCAACGTGTCGCCCGCCATCGCCTTCGCCGACGGCCTCACCCACGGCGAATACGAAGGCATGGCCCAGGCCCTGGGCCCCACCTGGGTGAAGCGCTTCAAGCCCGCCGGGGGCCTGCCCCTGGACGTGCTCGGCTGGCGGAGCGCCGACGAGGTCCGCTTCTACGAGGACCTCACGAAGCACGCCTGGGACATCATCCAGACCGCCTTCTCCAACGCCGTCATCACCCCCGGCACCACCACCACGAAGGACGTGGAGTGGTGGATGCGCCAGCGCCTGGCCGATGAGGGCCTGGACACCTGGTTCCAGCCCGACGTGGACGTGCAGCGCCAGGGCTTCACCGACGAACAGCTGGGCGAAGCCCCCGTCATCCAGCGCGGCGACGTGCTCCACTGCGACTACGGCATCACCGCCCTCCGCCTCAACACCGACACCCAGCACATGGGCTACGTGCTGCGCGAAGGCGAGACGGACGTCCCCGAAGGGCTCAAGGCCGCGCTGAAGGCGTCCAACCGGCTCCAGGACATCGTCACCGGCGAAATCAAGCCGGGCCGCACCGGCAACGAGGTGCTGCGCGCCTCGCTCGCGCGCATGAAGGCCGAACGCATCGACGGCACCGTGTACTCACACCCCATTGGCCTGCACGGCCACGGCGCCGGCCCGATGATTGGCATGTGGGACCGCCAGGAGGGCGTGCCCGGCAACGGCGAGCACAAGGTGATGCCCAGCTCCTGGTTCTCCATCGAGCTGCAGGCGACGAGCCCCGTCCCCGAGTGGAACGGCCAGCCCGTGCGCTCCGCCCAGGAGGAGGACGTGGTGCTGGACGCGGAAGGCGCCGTGCACTGGGCCTTCCAACGCCAGACGGCCTTCCACCTGGTGCGTTAGCGCGCCGCGCCCGTCATGGACTTGAGCAGCGTCACCAGCGCCTGCTTCTCCTCGCTGCTCAGGTCCAGCTTGACGATGGTCTCCGTGCGCACGCCCGCGAAGGTGCCCACGGCGTCGCCGCCCTTGTCGTAGAAGTCGACCACGTCCTCCAGCGTCTTCTCCGCGCCGGTGTGCATGTACGGCGCGGTCAGCGCCACGTTGCGCAGCGACGGCGTGCGGAAGGCGCCCTCCACCTCCGTGGGCTTGCTCTGCGCCTGCGCCTTCAGCGTGGACAGCCGCGCCGCGTCCATGCCCGTCGGCGCGTCGCTGTAGGCGCCCCCGGCGTTGAACTTCCAGGACAGGAGCGCGTCCACCGCGTCCGCCTGCCCCCGCCGCCCACCGCCCGAGTCCTTCAGCCCCAGGTTGTGGAACTTGTCGTCCGACAGCGAGCGGCCCTTGTGGCACACCACGCACTGGCCCTTGCGCATGAACGTCTTCAGCCCCAGGTACGCCGGGTCCTTCTCCTGCGTGCCCGCCTCCACCGCCTGGAGGAAGCGCCGCACGTCCGCGTCGAACGGCGCGTCCGTGCGGTTGAGCGTGCGCTGGTACGCCGCCAGCACCTTGCCCACGTTGGCCAGCAGCCGGTCCGAGTCCGACTCGTCCGCGGGCGCCTTGCCGAACAGCTGCGTGTACGCCGCCGTGTACGTGGGGTCCGCCACCAGCCGCGCGCGCACCACCTGCGCGTCCGAGTTCATCTCCAGCGGGTTCATCAGCGGCAGCACCGCCTGGGACCACAGCCGGTCCGCGCGCCCGTCCCACATGAACCAGCGGTTGTAGCCCGCGTTCAGCAGGCTGGGCGGGTTGCGCACCGTCTGGTTGCCCCCACAGCCTTCCGCCGTGGCCGTCTCCACCGTGTAGGACTCGCCCGTGTGGCAGCTCTTGCAGGACACCGTCCCGCAACGCGACAGCCCGGGGTCCTCGAACAACCGGTGGCCCAGCGCCGCCGCGTCCGGGTTGTCACCCCACTTGTTGGTCGGGTCCACCTCCGGCTTCGCGCTCTGCGTATGCAGGCCGCTCAGCTGGTCGAGCTCATCCTCGGTGGGGAACGGCACTTCGGAGTCGCAACCCGCGCCCAGCAGGGCCAGGGCGAGCAGCGCGGTACGCGGACGGAAGGCAATCATGGGCCGCGGCAGCTTCGCGCCCTTGAGTGCGGCAAGCAATGGTCCCTGTCCTGACGTCTAGCTTCACCCGCACGAAGGCCGGGGCCGCGCGCACCCAGGCGCGCCCCGACCTGCTTCCGCTGTGTGGGGCCCTACTCGCAGGCCAGCTTGAAGCTGACCACCGGCGCCGCGTACTTGGCGATCTTCATCGTCGTCGGGCCCGGGGTGATGACGGGCGCCGCGCCGCTGGCGCACTTGAGGCTCGCGTCCGCCACCAGCTCCACGTTCAGGTCCTTGCCGTCCGGCAGCCCGGCCACGATGAAGCTGCAGCGGTTGTTGCGGCTCTGCTTCACCTCGGCCGCCCCCGGCGCCGCCGCCTCCCCTTCTGTCACCTTCACGCGCACCGACGTGCACGGGTCGCCCTGCAGCCCGCTCGCCGGATACGTGATGCTGCCCGTGACGGTGGCGTTGCCCCCGCGACCCGCGACCGTCGCGCCACTCGACCCGGCGCAACCCGTAGCGGCAACGACCAGGGCGGCAACAGCAATTCGCAACATGGATGTCCTCAATTCAAGAATGAAAGGGTTTTTCGCGCCGGTTGGCTGCCTTCCCGGCGGCCATTGGGCGCGCGCCACGTACAACCCAGGCGCGCATTCATTCCACGAAGAAGTGCGTTCTCGATTTCGTTACGTGGCGCTTTTTTCCCGCACGCCCGACTCCTCGCGCTCCGTGTTGCTCAACATCCATGCGCTCCGTGTTGCTCGGCCTCCCAGGCGCTGAGAAACCGCGTTCATTGCAGTCGCAACAAGGCGTCACGCGCGTGGACCAGGCCGTGGCCGAACACGGGGTCCTTGCCCGGCGTGCCCAGGTCGCGCGCGGAGGACTCCATCGCCTCGCGCACCTGGCGCGGCGTCAGCTCCGGCCGCGCGCTCCAGAGGAGGGCGGCCACGCCGCTCACGTAGGGCGCGGCCATGGAGGTGCCGGACACGTGGGTGTAGTCCACCGGGAGCAGGCTCAGCCGCGCGTTGGCGCCCAGGCGCTCCTGGAGCACCGTGCTGGCGGCCTGGCTGACGCTGACCGCGGGGGCCCAGTGGCCGCTCCGGGGCAGCGAGAAGATGTCCACGGTGGCGCCCGCGGGACCGCCGTTCGCGCCGAAAATGACCGCGCGCGCGCCCTGCATCATCACGTTGGCCATGGCCTGGTTCACGGGCAGCGCGCCTGGCCGTACGTAGGCGATGAAGCCGTCGCAGGTGGCGCCCGGACACGACGCGAGCGAGTCCCCCAGGCCACAGTCCAGCAGCTTCCCCGCGGTGTCTCCCGTGGGGGAGTACAGCAGCGAGCGGGACGTGGGGGACGCGTCGTTCACGGACATCTCCGCGGAGGCGCCCAGCCCGCGGGGGAAGGTGGACAGCACGTCCACGCCCGGCGCCATCAGCCCCAGCTCCACGCCCACGGAGGAGAAGCCCGCCCGCCGCTCGGATGCGTCGACCGCGCCCACCGCGAGGACGGACGGGTCGGACGCGGGGTACATCACCGGTCCGCCCTCGTTGCCGGCGGCGGCCACCACCAGCAGGCCGTGGTCCAGCATGGCCCGGAACGCATCCACCGTGCTGCGCGTGGGGGTGCCTCCGCCCAGCGACAGCGACACGATGCGCGCGTTCTGGGACTCGCACCACTCCATGGCGGAGAGCACCAGGCTCATCTGCGTCTTCCCCCGCAGGTCCAGCACCCGCGCGATGAGCAGCGACGCCCGGGGCGCCACGCCCACCATGCCGCCGGGGTAGCCCCGGGGGCCGGTGACGCCGCCCTGGCCCATGCGGGCCGCGATGATGCCCGCCACGTGGGTGCCGTGGCCCTGGCCCCACTCGCCCTGGGGGCTTCGGTCGCTCGCGTCGCCGTCATCGTCCAGGAAGTCGTGGCTGCCCACCACCGCGCCCTGGAACTCCGGGTGGTCCATGTCCAGCCCGCTGTCGATGACGCACACCCGCACGCCCTCGCCGGTGGGCGCGCCCGCGTCCAGCACGCCGTCCCCGTCCGCGTCCCACACCTCCGGGGCCTGCACCAGGCGCAGCCCCTCGGTGTACTCGTCGAGCGGTCCGGGGGTGGCCGCCATCACCTGGCGCGGCAGCGGCGAGAGCAGCCCGGGCGTCAGGGCCTGGGCGGACCAGACCTGGTCCACCTCCACGCTCTCCACCCACTCGTTCCCCTCCAGGGTCCGGAGTTCCTGGGGCGTCACGCGCGCGGCCACCGCGGGGATGTTGCGGTACACGGCGCTCACCTTCGCGCCGGTGCTGGCCGTCAGCTGGGCGCCGGTCGCCGTGACTCGCGAGGCCTGCGTGTGGCCCAGGGAGCGGAAGCGGATGATGACCGGCATGCGCCCGTCGCTGACGGCCCCGGAGGGCTGGATGTCGTCCAATCCCTGGCGCGCGGTCATTCCTCCGGCGACGACCCCGGGGCATGTCTGTCCCTGGACCGAGGTCCCCGTGGACGACTCGGGCCCACACGCGACCAGCGCCAGCAACCCGATGATTCCCCATTGCTTCATGACGCGACTCCTTCCGGCAGGACGGCCTTCCGCAGGGCGGCACCCCCAAGCGCCAGGGGGCTGGGAGCTGCACGCCTCCCTCCCAGGGGAAGGAAGCGATGCGCTCTTCCGAGGGAACGCATCTGGGGTCGGAGTCGCAACGTCCCGGGGGGCGCGGGCGGTGGGACGTGCTCGGGTGCACACCTCACCTGTTGTCAGCCGGAACAGGGCCTCGGGAATTCCGTCGGCCCCGGGACTTTCTCTTTTCCACGCGCGAGGTGTCTGGGTTCTGAGAAGAAGGGGAGGCGCGTGGTGCGCGGCTTGATTCCATGGGGGAGTCCGTGCTGCGCTCCGGAGCCGAGTCCATGAGCACCGCACCCACAGAGTCCCCCCGTTTTTTCGGGCGCTACGAGCTCGTCCACCTCCTGGGCCAAGGTGGCATGGGGGAGGTGTACCTGGCGAAGCTGTCCGGGGCCGCGGGCTTCGAGAAGCCCTGCATCGTGAAGACCATCCTGCCGGGGCTGGTGAAGGACCGGCAGTTCCTGGACCGGTTCCACCACGAGGCCAAGGTGCTGGTGCACCTGGTGCACTCCTCCATCGCCCAGGTGTACGACATGGGTGAGGCGGACGGCACGTACTACATGGCCCTGGAGTACGTGGCGGGCGTGGACCTGGGGTACCTGCTGGAGCAGGCGCGCTCCCAGGGGCGGGCGGTGCCGGCGCCGGTGGCGCTCTACATCGGCCAGCGCATCGCGGAGGGGCTGGGGTACGCGCACCGCAAGACGGGCACGGACGGCGAGCCGCTGGGCATCGTCCACCGGGACGTGTCCCCGCACAACGTGATGGTGTCGTACGAGGGCGAGGTGAAGGTCATCGACTTCGGCCTCGCGAAGTCCACCGCGCGCAGCAAGTACACGCTGCCGTCCACGGTGATGGGGAAGCTGGGCTACATGTCCCCGGAGCAGGTGCGCGCCGAGCCGTTGGACCACCGCAGCGACATCTACTCCTGCGCCGTGGTGGTGTGGGAGATGCTCGCGGGCCGTGGGCTGGTTCCCCACGGCACGGTGGGCGAGATGATGGCGGCCATGTCGAACCCGGTGGTGCCGTCGCTGACGGACTTCCGGCCGGACGTGGAGCCGCCGCTGGAGGCCGCGGTGCGCCGCGCGCTGGCGCCGCTGCCAGCGGACCGGTACGCGCGGGCGGATGACTTCGGCCGCTCGCTCAACGCGGAGCTGCTGCGCACGGGCGCGCCGGTGGGCGCGGAGGAGGTGGGCGAGTTCGTCCGCGCCGTCTGCCCGGAGGCCTTCGCCGAGCAGCGCAAGCTGACGTCCGGCGTGCACGGGGAGCGGCGCACGCCGTCACCGGCCGCGAGGAGCGGCTCGTCGGGCACCGGCCTGTATGGCGCTGGCAACGCGGCGGACGGGGCCGCCTTCGACGCCACGGCGCTGCGCACGGTGGGGCCGCCGGACGGTGGGCGGCGGGACACGGGGCGCATCGAAACGGAGGGCTCCGCGCGGGGGCCCAGCGGCACGTTCGTGTCCCATTCCTCCGGCTCTGGCGGCGTGGCCCGGAACAACGACGCCGTGGACGCGGCCGCGCTGGGCGCCACCGCGGTGCACCTGCCCGCCACGACGGGGCAGGCCGCCGCCGCGGTGGGGACGCCCGCGGCGCCCGAGCAGGCGCTGGCGCGGCCCGAGCGCGGCCGGCCGGTGGCGCGGATCGCCATGGCCGCGCTGCTGCTGGTGGGCGCCTCCGTGGGGCTCACCACGTACGTCCTCCGGTCATCGAGCACGCCCGCGCGGCCTCCGCCCGCCGTGCGGTCTCCGCCTCCGGCCGAGCCGGTGGTGGCCACGCCCCCGAAGGTCGAACCGCCCCCGCCGCCGGTGGTGGCTCCGTCCGAGGAGCCGCCGGTGATCGCCGACAGCGCGGCGCCGGACGCGGGCATGGGGGTGGAGGCGGTGCGCGGAGGCGACACGCACCCGGGGGTGAAGCCGGCTCCGGGGACGAAGCGGCCCGTGCGTCAGGCCCTCCTGGTGTCCGTGGACGCGCCGCTGGTGGAGATCAAGGAGACGGGCGGCGGCCAGCGCGTGGCGAACACGTCCGTGCCGTCCGGCATCAACGCGGGCGCGGTGTTCCAGGTGGTGGGGCCCCGGGCGCGCGGGGCCCGCAAGCACCCGCTGCTGGGGACGGCCACCGTGTTGAACATCAAGCCGGACCGCAAGCGGATGACCCTGCGGCTGGACGCGGAGGCGGACGCCGCGAAGGAGCCGCGCTTCGTGGTGTTGGCCACGCGCGCGGCCTCGGTCCCGGTGGCGGCTCCGGCTCCAGCGGAGCCCACGCCGGTCGCGGCGCCCGTGCGCGAGGAGAAGCCCGCGGCGCCGCGCGAACTGCTGGGCAAGGCGCTGGTGGATGGCCTGCTGGGGAGCAACTTCAACCGCACCCTGACGCTCATCAACGACGACACCATCTCCTGGTCGCAGTGCCGCATCATCCTGGCCCGGCGGCAGCAGGCGCTGATGGCGGGGCTGGAGCCCTACCGGGAGCACAAGGTGAAGACGGGGGCGCCCTACTTCTCCGTGCAGGCCAGCGCCCCCATGGTGGCCGAACAGGTGGTCCGCGTCATCTGCAAGGAAGGCCAGGCGGACTTCCCGCTGCGCAAGCAGTAGCCGCGCGGGCTCAGGGAGCCCCGCGCCTCAAGGCGCCAACCGCGCGGCGGCCACGGGGCACTCGGTGCGCAGGAAGCCGGCCACCTCCGTGTCGCCGCCCTTCGCGTCGCGGACCGCGCGGGACAAGGACGTGCGGCACTGCCAGGTGACCTCGCGCGTGCCGTGGCAGCAGTGCCAGCCGGTCAGCGTGCGGTCCAGGTACTGGAGCATCTCCTGGTGGGTGGGCGTGACGATGCTCCACACCGCGCCCGCGAGCAGCGCGGTCCCCACGAGCGGCAGCGGCAGGCCGCGCAGCCAGCCGCGCAAGCCCCCTGGAATCGCGCCCGCGTGCACCCCCAGCCGCTCGTCCAGGGGCCGGCGCTGCAGCACGACCTGGAGCAGCAGCTCCACGGGGGCGGTGAGCGCGCGCACGAGCCCCGTGCCCAGGCCCGGCGCGGCGCCATCGGCGCGCTCCAGCCTCAGGCCCAGCGCGTGACGACCCGGGGTGCGGCCCGTGAGCCCGCCCACGCCGGACAGCACCAGCCACGCGGCGACGCCCGCCAGCGCGAGCTTGCCGGCCGTGGAGACCTGCTCCGCCGCGCGCAACGCGCCCCAGCCCACGAGCGCGGCGCCCGTGAGGTCCAGCAGATCCGCCACCCACAGCCGGCCCTGGTAGCGGGCCTCCGTGGGAGGGGTGTCCATGGTGAACAACATCCCGTGGCTCATCAGCCTCTCTTGTGTGCGAGCGGGGCGCGAGCATAGGCGGCCCGCCGCGTGGAGGCGCGCTTCAATGCATCGCCGCGTGTCGAGGGGCGGCTACAGGTCCAGCACCAGCCGCTTGGACCGGGCTCGCGAGACGCAGACGAGCATCCGCGCGTCGCCCGCGGGCTCCTGTTGGAAGAAGGTGTCGCGGTGGTCGGGGGTGCCCTCGCACACGCGGGTGACGCAGGTGCCGCAGGAGCCGGCCTCGCAGTCGCTCTCCACCTTCACTCCGTGGGTGCGCAGCACGTTGAGCACGCTCTTGCCGGCCGGGACGCGCAGCACCTGGCCGGTGCTCTTCAGCGCCACCTCGAAGTCCTCCTCCGGCTTCGCGTGGGTGGCGGCGGTGCCCTCGGCGGTGAAGGCCTCGAAGTGCACCTTCTCCCAGGGCCACTTGTGCAGCGTCGCCGCTTCGCGCACGGCCTTCATCAGGCCCGCGGGGCCGCAGCAGTACAGCCGCGTGCCCGGGCCCCGGCTGGCGAGCAGCGCCCGCACGTCCAGCCCCTTCGCCGGGTCCCCTCCGTCGTGGTGCACGTGCACGCGGCCCGCGAACGACGGTGAGGACAACAGCTCCGTGAAGGCGGTCCGGTCCTGGCTGCGCGTGCAGTAGTGCAGCACCCACTCCGCGCCGGTGCGCTCCAGCACGCGAGCCATGGCCAGCAGCGGCGTGATGCCGATGCCTCCCGCGATGAGCACGTAGCTGCGGCCGTACAGCAGCGGGAAGTCGTTGAGGGGCGCGCTCACGGTGAGCACGTCGCCCTCGCGGACGCGGTCATGCATGGCCTTGGAGCCGCCGCGCCCCTGGGCGTCGCGCTGCACGGCGATGACGTAGCGGTGCGTCTCGCCCGGGTCGTTGCAGAGGGAGTACTGGCGCATGCCGTCCAGGCCCGGCACCCGCACGTCCAGGTGGGCGCCGGCCTCGAACTCGGGCAGCGCGCCGCCGTCCTCGGCGACCAGCTCGTAGGACTGGATGCCCTCCGCCTCGCGGAGGATGCGTGCCACCTGCACGCGCAGCGTCTTCGTCGTCACGGTATGCCCCCGCTCCCTTGCCCGCCGCCCGCGCGAGACCGAATCTGAGCGCGCACGGTGTGCATGCCGCCGCGTCCTGGGGAGTGGGGGGCAGGGCGGTATTCGCGACGCCTTCTGGACACTCCGGGGGCTCCTGTCCGCCTGCCCTCCATCCGGACGCGGGGGGCAGGGAGGCACGGGTGGGCGCGGCCGGGAATCCATCCCCACCCTTCACTCCGTGCCGCGCTGTGCCAGGGTTCAGGGGGCCCGGGCGCGCTCATCAGGGGGTGGCGCGGCCCCCCGATGCAGGAAGGGAGACGGCCCATGGATGCCATCATGCTGTTGAAGGCGGACCACAAGACGGTGGAGCAGCTGTTCCGCAAGTTCGAGAAGGCGGGGGACCACGCGCTGGCGCACAAGCGCAGGCTGGTGGAACAGATGGTGCGGGAGCTGTCCGTGCACGCGGCCATCGAGGAGCAGGTCTTCTATCCGGCGGTGCGCGCGCGGGCGGAGGCGCTGTCGCAGGACGTGCTGCGCGCGTTGGAGGAGCACCACGTGATGAAGTGGGTGCTGTCGGAGCTGGACGTGCTGCCGCCGGAGTCGGAGCGCTTCGACGCGAAGGTGCACGTGCTGATGGAGAGCGTGCGCGCCCACGTCACGGAGGAGGAGCAGTACCTCTTCCCGGAGGTGAAGAAGGTCTTCAAGCCGCAGGAGCTGCGGCAGATGGGGGAGGCGCTGGCGCAGGCGAAGAAGGCGGCGCCCACGCATCCGCACCCGGCCTTGCCGGACAGCCCGCCGGGCAACCTGCTGACGGGCGCGGTGGCGGCGGTGATGGACATGGGCCGGGACGCGCTGCGCACCGCGCGCCGCAAGGCGGAGACGCAGGTGCGCAAGGCCGCGCGGCGTCCGCTGAAGAAGCCGCTGGAATCGGTCGCGTCGCTGGGCCGGACGGGCGAGTCGCTTCCCCACTAGTCGATCCCGACGGGCGCCAGACGCCCCGGGGCCGGTGAATGTCCGCCGGGCCGGGGCGTCTTGGAGACAGGGGGCTTTCGCGCTAGACGCGGGACGGTCCCGGTTTCGCCTTGGGAAGGAGGCGCCATGTCCGCTGTTCGCAGGATGTTGTCGATGCTGGTGGTACTCGCGGGCTTCACCGCCGCCGCGCAAGCGCAGGTCCCGCCGCCCGGTTCGCCGCAGGCGCGGCCTCCCGTGGATCCGCAGGTGCGCACGCTGCGGGTGGAGGGCACGGGGGAGGTGAAGGCGCAGCCAGATGAGGCCTTCATCGACGTGGCGGTGGAGACGTCCGCCGCGAACGCGAAGGCCGCGGGGGAGGAGAACGCGAAGCAGATGGAGAAGGTGCTGGCGGCGCTGACGTCCGCGGGCATCGCGAAGCGCGACCTGCAGACGCGCAACTACAACGTCTATCCGGAGTACATGCCGCCACCGCCCCAGGGGGGAGAGCCGAAGCTCAAGGGGTACCGCGTGAGCAACCTGGTCAGCGTCCACGTGACGGACCTGTCCAAGGTGGGCGGACTGTTGGACAAGGCGCTGGCGGCGGGGGCGAACCGGGTGGACTCGGTGCGCTTCGGGCTGAGCCGTCAGGACGCCGTGCAGGCAGAGGCCCTGCGGCAGGCGGTGACGCGCGCGCGCAAGTCGGCGGAGGTGCTGGCCTCGGCGCTCAACGTGAAGCTGGGCGCGGTGCTGGACGCGAGCACGGTGACGGAGGCTCCGCGCCTGTACCCGGCCACCTTCGCCATGGACATGGCCGGGGCGCGCGCCGCACCCGCCACGTCCATCCAGCCGGAGGAGCAGACGGTGCAGGCGAAGGTGACGCTCATCTTCGCGATCCAGTAGTCGCGGGCCCGTGCGGTAGTCAGGACGATAGGAAGCCCCAGGCAGGACGCGCCGTTACCCCCTATCGCCCTGATTTCACTCGGGCTCGCTATCCCGTCCCGTCTCACGCCGTCCCCTGGTGTGCACCCTCATTCCATGCTGGAGGGGCACACTGGGGGCACATGGCGGCTCCCGCACCGGCTCGCAGGGTCGCCGCTTCCGGTCAGGCTTCTTCGTCCGGCAAGAGCGTGCGGAGAAGCTCGTCGTCGGGACCGAGCGGACGCCAGCCTGAAGGGGGGGGATTGGCGCGGAGTGCCTCCCTAGCCAGTCGAACCCTCGCCTTATGCGTTTCTGGGACAATGCCGGACCAAAGGCCAAGCGCCTTGGCGACCTTGAATCGGTTGTCGTCATCCAACACGGTCGGCCAACCCTCAGGGATGCTCCCCCACAGCTCGCGCACAAGTTGTCCACGTACCAAGCGGGTCACTCGTTTGCTTCGCACTGCTTCAGCCACCAATCCGTCGTACACCTGAATTCCGGCAACGTCGTCCGGACCCAGCTCCTCGGCCAGCGCCACCAACGATGCGGTGGGACGGGCCTCGGCAAATGCCGTGAGTGAGTCGTAGCCCCGTTCGCGGACGCGTTCATACAAGCGGGCCTTCCAGTTGCCGTCCCATGAACGTCCGTCGGTCATCGGCTCCGCCCTGTCGTGAACGTGATCGGGACTTTGTAGCCCTTCATACGCTCCGCGACGATGTCCAGGACCTGATTCCGCGTCAACATTCGTCCGGCTTCAACCTCGGCATCTATCAGAGTCTCCATGATCATCCGGTTCCATTCACCGGGCCACATGCGTCCCAGCTTCCAGTTCCCTCCACCGTGGATCGCCTCGTGGTGAGCCTGCTCCAACCGGACGCAGAACTGGTCGATGTCCATGTCGCCCTTGAAGCCGCGCTGCTCGAACCACTCGCGGTGCTCTTGCGGCAACACGTGGTGCTTGGGTGCGTCGGACATGCCCGCCCCCGCTCTGCCGGTCTCGTGCATGCCGCGCACTTCGGGGCTGTCTCCCAGCGCGTCGCGCACACCCTTGGGTAGGTCCTGATGCGCCTGGGCCATCAGGACCTGTCCGCCCTGAATGAGGACGGCCGCGCCGACGGCGGGCACGGAGATGACGCCCGCCTGCACGAGCCTTCGCATCATCTCGACCCACTCGGCGGAGACGACAATCCGTGAGCCCACCATGACTCCACCCGAACTCATCACGAGGCCGACACCGAGCGTCGCGGGGGCAGCGGGAGGTAGCCGTGGCAGCGACATCTTCAGCGTGGAGATCATGGCGACCATCTCCAACGCCTTCATCGCCGCGATGACCTGCCCGCCGAGTTTCATGGTCGAGCGGGTCTCTCGCTGGAGCGTGCCGAACTCACGGGTCAGCTTCCCCATCAACTCGGGCATCGCGAGGGTCGCCGCTTCGACCCGCTCCGGGTCCAGGGAAGCGAGGTCCGCCAGCGTGGGCTCCATCATTCCCTGCACGCGATGAAGGTCGGCGAACAGCTTCTCGACGCTACACATCG
>NZ_JAAAPJ010000029.1 GCF_009909145.1 Corallococcus silvisoli | reverse complement strand
ACTCGCGGTCGTCCAAAACCTCGAGGTCGCCGCGCGCTATCAGCGCGCGGCGTGACCTAACCTGTTCGGCGCTCTAGACGGGCCGCGTGCCGTGACTCAACGCTCGCCGACGTGGGCAGGAGAGGAATGGATATACTGCGATGGCATGGGTGCGCCCTGTTGGGTTTGAGTCTCCTCGCGAGCAGTGCGGCGCCTGGCAATGAAACTCCTGCGCCCGTGGGTTCGACCCTTCGCGACGGCACGGCGCGGGCTTGCCCGGCAGGGACAGCCTCCCTCGTGCGAATCGTTACACCGCCTGGGTCCGGTCCCGGAATCATCCGCGGCCGACTCTACGGAGGGGGCAAGGCCTTGAACACGACCCTGCCCAATCCCTACGAAGGCGAGCCGTATACAAATCCATTCATCCAGCGGAAGACCACGTCCCCGGGTAAGCTCTTCTTCACGGTGGGGGTCTTCAGCGGCGGCCTTGCGCTCCGGGATGTGACCCTGTGGGTGTCGGATGGCACGGCCGCCGGGACGAGCCAGCTCCGCCGCCCGCTCAGCCTGGATCGCGATCCAGCCTCTCCCGTGTTCGCCACCGGCGAAGGTCCGGTCCCCTTCAGCTCGTCCGTGGATCACCTGTCCAGCGAACCTTGGTTCACCTTGGGCTCCGTGGCGACGACCGGGCAAGTCGGGGACCCTCGTCCGGGCAGCTTGGGCTCCTCGCCGGATGGGTTTGCCCGTCTCGGCAATCGCGTCTACTTCTTCGCCCAGGATGCCACGAATGATTACCAACCCTGGTCCGTGCCCGCGAGCTTCACCTGCCCCCCCTGGACTGACCGACTCCGAATAGCAGCACCACGGGGAGTTCGCCGTCCCAGAAGCAACGACTCGTGGGACGGCGAACCGCGCGCTGTGCGGAGCGCTTCGCGCTCACACCCCTGCGGCGCGATGCCGCATCCGCGCTGATGGCTCAGCTCTCGGCGGTTGCGCTCCGCGCTGTGTCCGGGTGCTCCTCACTGCAGACCGGGGCGGAGTCCTCGGCTCGCTGGGCTTCCTGCTCCGTGACAGACGCGGAAGAGACGGACTCAGGAGTCGGGTCAAAACAGTAGCCCGCGCCCCGGCAAGTGGTGGGAACGATGCCGTCGCTGCAGCGCTGATCGCAATTTGCCCCGTCGCAGATGTAGCTACATTGAACGGCCGCGAAGCTCGTGACGGGAGCCATCGAGAGGAGGGCGGCAGCGGTGAGGAGGGAACGGATGCGCATGGGGGACTCCTGGGGGAGAAGGTGCACGTGGATGATCGCTGGCGGACGATCGCCAGAAAATCGTGGCTAACCGCTACGTGCCGATGTCGCGGTGCGTGCGGCCAGGGTCTGCTGTTCCTCTCCAGGGCTGTGCATGTGTCGCTGCCGCCACGCGTGGGAGTACCTCGGAGCCGTATCCGCCCCGGCGTGCTCAGCGCACCGTGTCGTCCACGAAATGCAGTGGGATGCCAGGCTCGGCGGCCTCTCCGGTGTCATCCTGGAGGTCCAGGGGGCCCGTGGAAACGACCCAGACATCCAGCGTCTCATCGTCGTCTGTATTTCCCGCGCATACCAAGACGATGTCGCAGTCGGGGCACCTGCCCGAGACACCAATCCGGGACTTCACGTGCGCAGGAAGCGACTCGAAGTCGACCGCGCGCGATTCCGTGAACCGGAAAGTGTCCACGCCGATGGACACCGCCTCGTCACGAGCCCCGCTGCGTGCTTCATCGCGGACCTCCATCGGCCCCTGTCCCGCGAAGTACGCGTAGCGGTTGCTCCGCTCGGGCGCGAAGCCCACCTTCGCGAACACAGGCTCGTAGGTCCGCGTGTCTCGGTAGTGGTCCCGCTGCGCCCGGTACCAGGCCTTCAGGTTCGCCTTGCACTCCGCCGCGCGGGTGCGCTGACCGAATCGACTGAACTCACGAATCGTATTGGCGGTCACCACCCCCAGAAACAGGCACGTCAACAGGCCGAGCACGAAGAAGATCCGCTTCCGGAGGGGGCTCCGCGGGGCGTGTGACTCATACCCGCAGGGGCAGGTGACTCCAGCGCCTGGCTCGAGCCCCGTGCGGTCGAGCGGCGAGCCGCAATCCGGACACCTCATCTTCGCCATCGTCGGTGCTCCCCTGCCATCTCGGTGACGCGAGCTCGTCCCACGCCGGCGGGGGACAGTTGATCTTCCCTCGCCGTGCAAAGCAAAGGACTTGCCTCCTCTCACCGCGTGATTCCGGATGCACCCCACGGGCAACCCGCGTGCCGGTATGCTTCGGCCGTGATGTCCCAACGCACACGAACGAGCCCCGCCGCTGGCGACCTTGCTGAATCCGCGCTGGAGGCAGAGCGGGTCCTGGAGGGACGTGCGGAGATCATCTCCGGGGCGCTGCGCCCCCACGCGGAGCTGGAAGTCGTGCTGTCGGCCCGTGGCTGGAAACGCCGGTTCCTGAAGCAGGCGGAGCAGGTGTCCGCGCTCGTGGCTGGGGCCGGGAGGGTGCGGGAGGCGCTGGAGCGTGTGCGCCACCGCGCGGGGGTGGAGGCGTGGGCGGAGGACCTGCCGGTGCTGCGACAGGCACGGGCGCTCTCGGCGCAACGCGAGCGGCTCACCCGGCTCGCGCGGCAACGGCTGGACACCTTGACGGTGGCGCCCGCGGACGTGACCCTCGAGGACGCATTGACGCGGCTGGATGCATTGCTTCGGCAGCCTGTCCGCAAGGCGCTGGCACCAGGCGAAGTGGTCGTCTTCGAGCCGGTCTCCAGCCGTGAGCGTTCAATGCAGCCAGGCCCGGGCCTGGCCGGCTCGAACGTGCCCACGCACTTCGCCCTGCTGGTTCCTCTGGGCGCCTTGCTGTCCATCCTGCTCATGTTCGTGGGGCCTCCCGAGTACCGACAACTGGGAGCGCTGTTCATGGTGCTCACCATGGGATGCGCCGCGCTATGGCCCTTGCTGCGCTCCGGAAGGTTGCGGATCACCAGCGAGCGGCTCCTCTGGACACCGCTCATCGGCGAGGCGCAAGCGGTGCGTCTGGACACCATCGCGAATGACGGCATCCGACTGGACCGCGGCAAGTTCGACTTGGAGGTGAAGGGCGACCGTCGGCTGCTCGCGCGCAGCGTGACGGATGTCACGGGGTTGCTGCTGATGCTGGAGCTGCATCGCCAAGCGCCCCTCCTTGGCGCGGCGCGCTCCGGCGTGCAGTTGGAGGACGTGGCCCTCTTCCCCGCGAAGCTGGGGGAGGCGGAGGGGTTCTGCGTGCTGCGTCCCCAGTCGCTGGCGTTCATCCTCGACCGGCGTGGCCCCCAGGCGTTGCAGGCCGTGACTGGAAAGCCCGCGTCGCTGAAGGGGTTCGAAGCGGACCGGGTGGTGGAGGCGTTGCGCTGGCTGCCCGCGGCCGAGTTCGACGCTTGCGTGGCACGTGTCGCGGAAGCCACGGGAGGAGTGACCTGGGCGGTCGGCGACGCGCATTTCGTTCCGGGGCCGCCGATATGGCTGGCGATCCGGATCAAACGCGGGGAGCAGGTGCTGCTGGGCCGGGCGGAGTTGGGCTATCTCGGTGCCGCCAAGAGGATTCTGGAGGGCTGGACCCGGCCCCCCGAGGTTCCGCCTCTGGATTGACCCTCAGCTCCTCATCGAGGTCTGCCTCAAGGCAGAAGCGTCGTCGTCGTGGAACGGCGCCTGACGGGTTGCCAGCGCCCGACGCAGCACCATCTCCGTCCATTCGAGTTCTTCTCGGGACAGTCCCTCGCCGAGCCACACGAAGCCTTTCCTGTGCTCGATGACGACGCCCAGGTTCTGGAAGAACTTCTCATCCGCCTTGCGCAGATCGACGTCCTCGATCTGCGACGCTGGGATTCGAGTGATCTCTTGCGAGCGCTTGCTCCCGGTGCGCGAGTACTCAATGCCTCGCGAAGAGGCGGTGAGAGACCAGCCAAGGGTGACTTCCTGAATGACGGTCCACAGCAGGAGGCCTCCCATCGAGAGGAGGGCGAAGAGGATGAGCAGCGGCTGCAGGGAGGCGAGCTGCCGGAATCCTAACGTGCGCGCCCAGAGCAGCGCGAAGACGGTGGAGCAGCCCAAGCTGATGACAAGCGCGATGCCGGCCTTCACCACGAATCGAGGTCTCCAGCCACAGCCAGGCAACCGCAACTCCAATCCCTGCGCCCCGTGTCGGACCCGGATCCGGCTGCCGAGGGGGAGCGAAGGCAGCGCCCGCTCGTCATCAAGCGGTGCTGCTTCGAGACGCGCGGCCGCTGGGCGCGCGTGCCCTCCCTCCACGGTCAAGTCGACGCCCAGGAAACGTGAGAGGGCCTGGGCCAGCTCAAGCGCCTCCTCCCGGTCGTCGCTGCCAGAGACCGGTACCGTTCGTGTCGGGGACTTCAGGTCCACTGAATAGAGTCCCCAGAACCTGGAGCCGTTGCCGGACCCCTTGCCGGGAGAAGAGAGCGCCACGGAGGTGAAGGACTCGAGTGGATGCGTGTTCGATGAGAAGAACACGCTGACACCGGAGTACAGCTTCAAGATGCCTGTTTCCTTGTTGAGCAGCGCCTTCCAGTTGGACATCAGTTGGTAGGCGGCCCCCGTGCCGATGAGCGTCGCCAGGGACCAAGCCTCCCTTGAGTTCCACAGGAAGGTCGAGAAGTAAGCAACGGCGGGGAAGGCGAGCGCCGCTACCAGCGCGACCCTGTACCCCCATCGCTGGATGGGAAGCACCTCGTGCTCAATGGTCAGGTGGGGGCCGAGGGCACTCCACCGATGGGGTCCGCATCGCATCTGGACGAGGTTAGGCGATACCTCCTCTTCGAGAGAAGCGCCGCGCGCCTGCCCTGAACAGGAGCTGCTCCAGTGCGCCAGCAGGCGGGTGAGGTGGTCGTTGCTCGCGAGTGAGAACGCCTGAAACTGATGAGACCTCCGCTCGTCAGCGGAGGTCTCGTCACGCCCGCGGTTCAGGGGCGAGCAACCGAGCGGCGGCGTCGTGCAGCGGCCCTGACGGGACCGCTGCCATCACCTGCTGGGCGAGCTTCGTCCCCGCCTCGTGCTCTCCCTGCAACACCAGGGCTCGCGCCAGATTGAGGGCCGGCTCCACCCGGCCGCCGCTGCGCTCCAGGGCGAGCTCCAGGAGACGCCGCGCCTCCTCCAGGGCGGCGGTCTCCACGCCGGGCTCGCGCAGCAGCAGCAGCCCGGCCGCATTCGCCGCGAGCCAGTCGGCCGGGTCCGCCTCCAGCACCCGGCGGTAGAGGGCCAGCGCCTTCTGGGGCTGGGAGGACTCCAGCGACTCCGCCCACGCGAGTCGAGTGGGAGTGGAGCCCCGGCCCGCCCCTTCCAATGCGCCGCAGAAGGCAGCCAGCTCATCGACTCGGCCGAGGCTCAGCAGGACACGCGCCTTGTCCGCGTTGAACCCCGCATGATCTGGATGTGCCGCGAGCGCCCGGTCCAGCAACCGCAAACCCTCTTCGAGCGCGCCTCCGCCCGCCAGCACGGAGCCCTGCAGTCCCTCCACCAGGGCAGGGTCGTCCACGGCTGGCAACGCGGCGTCCAGGAGTTGTCGCGCCTCTTCTCGCCGCCCCTGAAACAGGAGGACACGGGCCAGCGTCGTATAGCTGGCCGTGTGTCTGGGGTTGAGCCGCAAGGCTTGCTCAAGGGCATCAATGGCCCCCTGCGTCTCTCCCACCTCCAGCCTCGCCGTGGCGAGAGTGAATGCGCACAGCCAGTGGGACGGTGCGAGCGCCAGGGCTCGCTCCAACAGGGGTAGGGCTTCCTTGGGGCGGCCCGCGGCGGCCAGGAAGTCTCCAAAGGCAAAGGCGACCTCCGCGCGCTCGGGCTGGTCCGCCCAGCACTGGCGCAGCAAGGCCTCGGAGGAGGGCGCCCCCGTGGCGACGTCCAGCAGGGTGCTCACCCAACGCAGCCCCCACTGCGCGCGCTCCTCGGGGGCCGCGCGCGCGAGCGTGCCCCGCGCGGCGGCGAAGTCGCCTCGCTCCAACTGAAGGCTGGCCAGGGCGGCGAGGGCTTCCGCGTCGTGGGGCGCACGCGCGAGTTGCTTCAATGCCTGTTCCTCGGCCTCCACCCGCCGACCCGTGGCGAGCAGCTCCTGCAGGGGCATGGTCATTGCGCGGAGAGCGGCTGCCTCGTATTGCGCAAGAGCTCTTGTGCCGTGGTGATCTGCCGCCCGGCCCAGTTCGTCGCGGTCCGGGCCGCGCTCCCGGCCAGCTCGGCGGCCCCCTGCGCCACGCGAACCGCGGACTGGAGGTTGACGTCCACCGAGACGCCGGCCCGCACGCCCAGGCCCAGGGCCGCGCCAAACTCAAGGCGTCCCCGCAGCCGGTTGTTCTGGAGTCCCGCCTCCATGCGCGCCGTCAGACCGACGCCCGCCTGGACCGCGAGGCGCCCCGTGACCGAGGCATCCTCGGTGCCGAAGCGGGCCTGCCCCTCGGCGCGAACGCCCGCGAAGTTGTCCACCGTCACGCCCGCGCGGTAGTCGCCCGTCGAGGGGTTGATGTTCAGGGTGCCGGCCATCGACGCGCTCGCCCCCACCGTGACCGACCCGACTTCGCGCCCCTCCGCGGTGCGAACCCGGCCTTCCGCCAGCATCGCCGACGCGCGCACCTCGCCCGAGGCCTGGACGCCCTGGCCGCCCACCGTGGCCGTGCCATGCGCGCCGCCCTCGGCGACCAGCGCGCGGCCCTCCAGCCGGCGCGCCACCGAACCATCGTCATTGCGGAGCACGCCCTCCGCCGACAGCGCCGCGACGGAGCCGCCCACCTGCTGCCGACCGGTCGTCAGGGTCGGAATGGCCGCCGCGGCCGCCCGGCCCTGACCGGGCAATCGGGCGTTGGTGCCCGGGTCGAAGCGGTCGACCCCCATCCGCTCCTGGGCGTACGTCCGCTCGGCTCGAGCCGACCCCGTCACCCCGGCCTGCACGTGGCCCTGGGGCGTGACAGCGGGGGCGGTCCGCTCCGTTGAGCGCGTGACCGTGAGCGGGGGACGGGAACCGCCAGAGACAGGAGTCGTCATGTGCCCATTATCGTCTGAAAGCAGAAATAGTTGTGCTGCCCGGAATGACCTTTATTTCCGAGTCTTGAATTCTGAGAAGAAGAGCCCCCGGGCCGCCGATACGGCGCGCGAGGAGGGGCGTTCCAGGGGGCACCTCGCCTCATCCCACCTGGAGTCTGGAACATGAACCCCAAGACGGCGTCACCCCGTGCGGTCTCCCTGCTGGTCCTCTCCGCCTGGATGCTCACCTGCGCCGGCTGCGCGGCCCAGCGCCAGCAGGTCGCCGTGGAGGACGCGGTCCGCGAGCACGTGTACCCGCTGCCTCTGCACGAGGTGTGGCCCCAGGCCCTCGCCTTGCTCAAGGACAAGGGGTTCACCGTCAAGGCGGACGCGACGCGCTACGAAGCGCGCACCGACTGGGAGCAGATCACCCCTCCGTCCTCGCTGGGCACGGGCTACGCGAACTACTTCGTGGTCGGAACCGAGCGCGGCCCCGGGCAATGCACCGTCCGCTACTTCCGGAACGAGCGGTCGACGGCGACTCCGCCCAGTCAGCCCGGCCGCGTGGACCCCCATCCGGAGTACCAGCGCGACGGCATCCAGGGCTCGGGCCTCGTCCCCATGGACCGGGACCGGCAGCTCGAATGGCAGTTGCTCCAGCGCGTGGAGCCCGAGGTCGCCCGGAACCTCCAAGCGAATCGGTGACGCGCTCCCGGCTCAGACGCCCGTCACCCGGCGGATGAACGCGAGCATCCGGGCGCACGTCGTGTCCAGGTTCATCCGCTCCTCGGCCATGCGGCGGGACTCGCGGCCCATGGTGGCCAGCGTCTCCGGGCTCGCCACCAGCGCGTCCAGCGCGTTCGCCAGCGCCGCGTAGTCACCCACCGGCACGATGCGCCCATCCATGCCGTCGCGCACCAGCTCCCCCACGCCGCCCGCGGGCGTCGCCACCACCGCGAGACCCGCGGCCTTCGCCTCCGCGATGGCCCAGGACGACATGTCCGCCATCGTCGGCAGCACGAAGAGGTCCGCCGCCTGCGCCAGGCCGATGAGCTCCGGCGAGTTCGGCTGTACGCCCACGTGCACGCGCACGCCGGGCGGCGCTTCGAAGCGCGTCGACGTCACCAGGTCCAACCGCCAGTTCCGCTGTCGGGTCTCCCGCGCCCAGCGCAGGAGCAGCTTGCCTCCCTTGCGCCCCAGGTCCCCACCCACGAAGAGCAGCCGCACCACGCCGTCGCGCGCCTTCCGCTCCGGCGCGGGCCGCCACAGCGTGGTGTCCACGCTGGGCCACACGACGTGGACGCTCGCGGCCGGTACGCCGTACTCCTCCACCAGCGAGCGCTTGGTGAACTCCGAGAAGGACAACATCCCCTTCGCGATGGCGTACGTGCGGCGGTGCAGCGCGTTCTTCGCGCGGCCCACCCAGCCCGCGTGCTGCGTGCGCAGGCCGTAGTAGCGCAGGTAGTCCTCCAGCCCGCTCGGCGTGGCGTCCGTGGAGATGACGCTCGGCACCCGGCGCATGAAGTCGTGCGCCAGGTGCGCCAGCCGCTGCGTGTGCACCACCGCGGCCCGTACCGGCTCCTGCGCGGAGGCCTGCCTCAGCGCGGTGCGGGCCCGGAGCCCACCCCTCACCGACAGCCGAGAGCGCACCAGCGGAAGCTGCTCCCAGACGTCGTCCGCGTGCTCGTCGATGGGCAGCCACACCGGCGTGATGTCGTCGCGCCGCGCCATCGCCCGCTGAAGGTTCTGAAGGAACACCGCGTTGCCGAGAGTCGTCTCGATGGCGAATGCGATCCGGGGTGCCGACGGCGACATCAGCTTCGCGCTCCTCATCCCTCCAGGGCGCTACACCAAGGGGCGCTTCTCGCGGACATCCGCGCGCCTGGAATCCCTCGCTGTCGTTATATCGGCCCACCGCGTCACAATGAACAGGGAGTTTGCGGTGGCTTCCGGATTCCCGTGGACGCGGAGCGCGGCCGTGCGCTCACGCCTCCGACTGCACGGGTTCTTCCGGCAGGTGGACGCGCACCTCGCGCACCCGGCGCGGCGAGGCCTCCACCACCTCCAGCACCGTGCCATCCGGCAGCGACAGCTTCGCGCCGGCCTCGGGGATCGCTCCTCCCGCCAGCGCGATGCACAGGCCCGCGACGGTGGAGTAGTCCTCGCTCTCCTCCAACTGCAGGCCCAACGCGCGGTTCACCTCGCGCAGGCTCGCCTCGCCCTGCACCACCGCGATCGTGGGGCCCTCGCGCCGCACCCGCTCCTCGGGCGTCTCCGACTCACTGAGGATCTCCCCCACGAGCTCCTCCACCAGGTCCTCCACCGTCACCAGCCCCACCACGCCGCCGTGTTCGTCCACCACCACGGCCAGCTGCATCCTCCGGCGCTGCATCTCCTTCATCGCCGCGATGGCCCGCATGGACTCCACCAGGAACAGCGGCGGACGCAGCACGTCCTCCAGCACGATGAGGTTGCCCTCCCAGGCCACGCCCAGCAGGTCCTTGGCCACGATGTAGCCCACCACGTTGTCCAACGTGGTCTCGTACACCGGCATCCGCGAATGCCCGTGCTCCAGCAGCACCTGGCGGATCTCCTCCGTGCCCGCGTGCCGGCGCAGCGCGACGATGTGCTCGCGCGTCACCATCACCTCGCCGAGCGTCAGGTCTCCCAGCTCGAAGGCCCGCGAGGCGATCTCCCCCGCGCGGGGATCCAACGTGCCCTGCTTCGACGCCTCCTCCACCAGCTGCTGCAATTCGTCCGGAGACAGCCGCGACTCGGAGAAGTTGGTCCGGTCCCCGAAGAGCTTCAGCACCAGGTTGGAGCTGGCGGTGAGGAA
Source organism: Corallococcus silvisoli (assembly GCF_009909145.1). Taxonomy (NCBI): domain Bacteria; kingdom Pseudomonadati; phylum Myxococcota; class Myxococcia; order Myxococcales; family Myxococcaceae; genus Corallococcus; species Corallococcus silvisoli. The sequence goes on along the minus strand of NZ_JAAAPJ010000029.1, from coordinate 95,252 downwards.
CCACACCAGCGGGCGCATCAGCCACGCGAGCGCCTTGAGCGGCCGCCCCAACGTCAGCGCGTACTGTTCGGAGTAGCGGAGCGCCAGCGACTTGGGGACCAGCTCCCCCAGCACCAGCGACAGGTACGACACCAGCGCGACCACCAGCGCGAACGACACCTGGCTCGCCGTCGCCTCCGGCACGCCCATCCGGGCCAGCACCCCGGACAGCCGCAGCGCGATGCTCGCGCCGCCGAAGGCCGCCGCCGTGGAGCCAATCACCGTGATGCCAATCTGCACCGTGGCGAGCAGCCGCTCGGGATCATCCCGCAGCGCCGACACCGCCTTCGCGGACTTGCTGCCCTGTTCCAGCAGCTCCTTCAGGCGCGTCTTGCGCACCGACAGCAGGCCCAGCTCGGCGCCCGCGAAGACGCCGTTGGCCAGCACCAGCAACAGGATGATGATGAGCTCCGTGACGATGGCGGACCTCCTGGCTGGACCCGCGTGGACACGGGGCGGCGGGTGACGCCTCCTGTCCTACACCCCCAGCGATTGCAGGAGGAGCGACAATTGGTCGCGGCTCGCACCCTTGGGCAGGTAGTAGTGGGGACCGGACATGAGCGCGCTGCCCACATCCTGGGCCGCCGCGGAGGTGAGGAAGACGATGCGCGGAATCACCGACGCGCGCGGCAGCCGCTCCACCACCTCCAGGCCGCTCATTCCCGGCATGTTCAGGTCGAGCAGCATCACCCCGAAGCGCTCCCCCCGCTGGAGCGAGTCCAGCGCCTCCTGGCCGTCCGCCGCCTCGGTCGCCTCATAGCCGAGGTCCTCCAGGCTCACCCGAAGGAACTCCCGCCAGTCCGCGTCGTCGTCCACGACCAGGACCTTCCGAGTACCGTCATCCACCGCGAGTCTCCCCAAGCATCCTCCTGACCTGGGGAGAACCTTCCGGGGGCCCACTGGCATTCGCGGCACTTCGGCCCGGTTTCGGCATCCAGCAGACAGCCAGGCAGGCCCTAGAACAGCGCCATGCCCAACTGGCCCACCAGGTACTCCAGGGCGGGGCGGACGTTGTGGACCGCCGTGCGCGGCTTCGCGGGCGCCGACGCCTGGCACCACGCCGGCTCACTCACGAGCCGGCCGGCCAGATGGCTGAAGACGCGGAAGCGGCCCAGGTCCGTGCTGCTGCCCGAGTTGAACACCCGCAGCGCGCGCTCACCCGGGCGGCCCAGGTCCGACTCGTTCGGGATGTGCCGGTGTCCGTGCAGCACCAGGTCACAGCGTCCCCCCACGCGCTCCAGCAGCCGGCTTCCCAGCGGCAGCTCCGAGGCGTGCGGCAGGCCCAGCTTCGTCGCGATCCACTCCGGGAAGCTCTCCAGCGGCAGCGGCGTCACGTGGTGGTGCAGGAGCACCGCGACCAGGGCGTCTCGCGGCGCGGCGTCCAGCGCGCGGTCCACCTGCTCCACGACGCCGTCCGTCAGCTCCCCATGGCTGGAGAAATAGTTCCGGTTGTGTTCACCGGTGGAGTCCACGCAGACCAGGAAGAGGCCCGCCTTCTCCACGGTGTGGACCTTGCGCCCGTCCATGAACCCGCTGCCCACGTCCTCGCCGGGGCGGTCGTGGTTGCCCGGGATGAAGGTGAGGCGCCCGGTGTCCATCCACGGGGCGAAGTGTTCACGGAAGCGCTGGAACTCGGCGTGGGAGCCGCGGTGCGTGAGGTCTCCCGTCACGACCACGTGATCCACGTCTTGCGCCACCAGGGCCTTCACCAGTGAGGACGCGGCGGCGTCGCTCTCGCGGCTCATGTCCAGATGGAGGTCCGAAAGATGGGCCAGCTTCAGGAAGGGCATGCTCAAGGAAATAGGCATCGCGGGAGGGCTCGGCGAGGGTCGCTGTTCGAAGGTCCACCGAAAGTTGGGCCCAAGGCGTTCACCCCACCCCGTTGCTGGGGATCCACGCGTCGGCCGCGTCGGTCCGCGCCCGCATCGGCACCAGGCGCGTGCCCGCCACCACGCGCAGCCGCGTGCCGCGCCAGTCCACCGTGCGCCTGAACGCACCGTGCCACCATGCGGCGAAGAGCAGCGCGTCCTTCACCAGCACCGCGGGCGCCGCCCGCAGGCCCACCGGCTGCGGGCGGAGCGCGCGGAACACCGCCACGTCCACCCACACCTTGCCCAGGGCCACCGCCAGCGCCGCCAGCCCGGTGAGGGCGGTGGGGTGGAAGAGGGCGCCCAGCAGCGCGAGGGGCACCGGGTTGAGCAGCGCCTGCGCCACGTACGTCCCGGGCGATACCGCTGTGCGGTGGATGACGCTCCAGCGCAGGTAGCGCTGGAAGAAGGCGTCCACGCTCTTGCGCAGGGACACGTTGAAGACGGGGGCGTGCGCCAGCACCACGCGCTTGCCCAGCTTGCGCGTCACCCACTGGCCGATGACGTAGTCCTCCGCCAGCACGTCCTTCACGGAGAAGAAGCCGCCCAGCGCCTCCACGTCCTCGCGCCGCAGCGCCATGGACTTGCCCACCACGATGTCGCGGTCCGCCGCGTGCTTCGCGGCGATCATCCCCGCCGCCGCGCTGGAGGACAGGTACAGGTTGTCCAGGAGCGAACCGAACGTCCGCTCTCCCACCCCCGCCACCGGGTGCGTCACGCAGCCCACCGTGCGGTCCTCGAAGGCGGCGGCGATCTCCTCCAGATAGCCCGGGCCCACCCGGGTGTTGCTGTCGCTCACCACCCACAGGTCGTGCCGGGCCTCCGCCGACAGCGTCACCAGCTGGTTCACCTTCGGGTTGAGGCCGGGCTCGCCCACCTGGAGCACCACGCGCATCACCTGGGGCCACTTCGCTTCCGCCGCCTTCGCCACCGCGAAGGCAGGGTCGCGCGGGTCCTTCACGCCCAGGAGGACTTCGTAGTGGGGGTAGGGCAGCTGGGCGAACTGCGCCAGGTTCGCCTCCAGGTCGTCATCCACGCCGCACAGCGGCTTGAGGATGGACAGGCCGGGGTACCGGGTGGGGGCGGGAGGCGCCCCGCGGCGGTGGCGGCGCACGAACAGCGCCTGGAGGAGGAGGGCCAGGAGGCCCACTGCGGACGCGGCCAGGAGGAGGCTGGATGCGATGAGCATGTCGCCACCCTAGGGAACCCACAAGGCGGGACCGGGGCGGCGGGGCGGCGGGACGGCCAACTCGCCGTGACACCCCAGTGAAGTCGCGGCACTACTCCAGGTCGCGGCTCCGCGGGTGGCGCACGTCCTTGCCGCGCACCATGTAGATGACCATCTCCGCCACGTTGAGCGCGTGGTCGCCAATGCGCTCCAGGTGCTTCGCGATGAACATCAACGCCGTGGCCCGGCGGATGTTGCGCGAGTCCTCCATCATGTACGCCAGCAGCTCGTTGAAGATCTTCAGGAAGAGGGCATCCAGCAGGTCGTCCCCCTTGAGCACGTCCTCCGCCTTGGTCGCGTCCCCGGACACGAACGCGTCCAGCGCCTTCTTCACCTGCTGCTGCGCCAGCTCCGCCAGCTTCGGCGTGTCGACGTAGGGCGCCAGCGGAGGCACCTGGTTCAGGTCCATGGCGCGCTCGGCGATGTTCACCGCCAGGTCCCCAATGCGCTCCAGGTCGGTGACGATCTTGAGGGCCGTGGTGATGAGGCGCAGGTCGCTGGCGGCCGGCTGGCGCAGGGCGAGGATGCGGCGGCACAGGTCGTCGATGTCGACCTCCAGCCGGTTCACCTCGCGGTCCGCGCCCACCACCTGCTCCGCCAGGGCCGAGTCTCGGTCGGTGAGGGCGCGGGTGCTCTGCGAGATGAGGGCCTCCACCTTGGCCCCCATGGCGAGCAGCTTCTCGCGCAGGTTGCGCAGGTCCTGCTCGAATGCCTTGTCGGTGTGCATGGCCGCCATGTCGGTGCCTTCCGTCGCGCCTTTCAGCCGAACTTCCCGGTGACGTAGTCCTCGGTGCGCTTCTCGTGGGGGTTGGTGAAGATCTGCTCCGTGGCGCCGCACTCCACCAGCTCGCCCATGTAGAAGAAAGCCGTCCGGTCACTCACCCGCGCGGCCTGCTGCATGTTGTGGGTCACGATGGCGATGGTGTACGTGGCCTTGAGCTCGTGGATGAGCTCTTCGATCTTCGCGGTGGCGATGGGGTCCAACGCGGACGCGGGCTCGTCCATCAGCAGCACCTCCGGCTCCACCGCGAGCGCCCGCGCGATGCACAGCCGCTGCTGCTGGCCGCCGGACAGGCCCAGCGCGCTCTCCTCCAGCCGGTCCTTCACCTCGTCCCAGAGCGCCGCGCCCCGCAGGGACTTCTCCACCCGGGCCGCGAGCTTCGCCTTGTCCTTGAGCCCGCCCACGCGCAGCCCGTAGGCGACGTTCTCGAAGATGGACTTGGGGAAGGGGTTGGACTTCTGGAACACCATGCCCACGCGCCGGCGCAGGTCCACCACGTCCAGGGCCCGGTCATGGATGCTGCGGCCGTCCAGGAACACGCTGCCGTCGTGGTTGGTGCCCGGGATGAGGTCGTTCATCCGGTTGAGCGAGCGCAGGAAGGTGGACTTGCCGCAGCCGGACGGGCCGATGAGCGCCGTCACCTTGTTCTCGGGGATGGCCAGGCTCACCTGCTTGATGGCCACCTTGCGGCCGTAGCGCAGGGTGAGCTCGCGGGCTTCCATCTTGTTGCGCGGCGTGGCGGAGGAGAGGGGCATGGGCGAGGAGGACGTCAGTGGCCGGCCGCGGCCTTGCGGCGCGTGCGCGTGCGGATGAGGACCGCGACGAGGTTCAGGGCGAAGGTGAGCAAGAGCAGCACCAGCACCGTCGCGTACAGCAGCGGGCGGGTGGCCTCCACGTCCGGCGACTGCGTGGCCAGCACGTACGTGTGGTAGCCCAGGTGCATGAACTGCGAGTTCAGGCTCGTGGGGAGGTCCGGCAGGAAGTAGGCCGCGCCGGTGAAGAGGATGGGCGCCACCTCGCCCGCGCCACGGGAGATGGCCAGCACCGCGCCCGTGAGGATGCCCGGCAGCGCGCCCGGCAGCACCACCCGCGCCAGCGTCTGCGACTGGGTGGCGCCCAGCGCGAGGCTCGCGGTGCGGTGGTCCAGGGGCACGGCGCGCAGGGCCTCCTCCGTGGACACGATGACGACGGGCAGGGTGAGCACCGCCAGCGTCAGCGACGCCCAGAGGATGCCCGGCTGGGCCCAGTGCAGCTGTTCGTACCCCAGCGCGCGGTCCAGCCCCTTGCCCACGAAGAGGATGAAGAAGCCCAGGCCGAAGAGGCCGAACACGATGGAGGGCACGCCCGCCAGGTTCGCCACCGCCACGCGCACCGCGCGGGCCAGCAGGCTGTGGGGCGCCGCGTATTCATGCAGGTACACCGCCGTCAGCACGCCCACCGGCATCACCGCCAGCGTCATCAGCAGCGTGAGCGCCGCGGTGCCGAAGAGGGCGGGGAAGATGCCGCCGCCCATCATCCCGTCCGAGGGCGGCTGGGTGAGGAACGTCCAGGACAGGTGGCTCCAGCCGCCCTGGACGACGTCCAGGAGGATGAGGGCCAGCATGGCCACGATGACGAAGGCGGCCAGCCCCGTGAGCGACACCAGCGACAGTCCCACCACCCTGCGTGTGGCGTGCTTCACCCCGCACCTCCCTTGAGCCGCTGGATGACCTTCTTCGTCCACACGCCCGCGAGCATGTTGAGCACGAAGGTGAACAGGAACAGCTCCACGCCAATGAAGAAGAGCAGCGCGTAATGCGGGCTGCCCACCACCACCTCGCCCATCTCCGCGGCGATGGTGGCCGACAGCGAGCGCACGGAGTCGCCCAGGCGGGGCGACACGATGGCCGCGTTGCCGGAGGCCATCAGGACGATCATCGTCTCACCGATGGCGCGCCCGAAGCCCAGCACGCACGCGGCGAGGATGCCGGGGGCCGCCGCCGGCAGCACCACCTTCCAGGCCGTCTCCCAGGGCGTGGCGCCCAGCGCCAGGGACGCCTCGCGGTAGCTGCGCGGCACGGCGGTGAGCGCGTCCTCCGTCACCGTGAAGATGACCGGCACGATGGCCAGCGCCAGCCCCAGGCCCGCCACCACCGCGTTGAGCCGGGAGGTGAAGCCGAAGACCTCCTGGAGGAAGCTGGCCATCACCATCAGCGCGAAGAAGCCCAGCACCACGGACGGGATGCCGGCCAGCAGTTCAATGATGGGCTTGAGCACTTCGCGAAGGCGGCGCGGGGCGAACTCCGCGGCGAACAGCGCCGCGAAGATGCCCAGCGGCACCGCCACCAGCATGGACACCGCCGTCGTCTTCAACGTGCCGACGAAGAGCGGAATCATGCTGACCTTGGGCACGCCGGACACCGGCTGCCACACGTAGGCCAGGGGCTTTCCCTTCCGCACCAGCTGCGGCAGGAACATCTTGGAGAAGCTCGCCTCCTCGCGCGCCGTCGCGTCGGTGACGAGCGTCAGCGCCTCCTTCGCCACGAAGACGAGGATGAGCACCAGCGCGGCGATGCCCGTGAAGGCCACCGCCGTGATGAGCGCGGCGATGGCCTTCTCCTTCAGCTGCCGCCGCCGGGCCTCGGGCGACAGCGTGGGCTGCGCCACCGGGGGCGCGAGGTCCTGCTCCTGCATCACGGCCTGTCTATCCAACATGGAGCCCTCGCGCCGGGTGACAATCGTGTGACGGCCACTACTTCACGGGGAAGTAGCCCACCTGGGTGACGATGGCCTGGCCCTCGGCGGACAGCGCGAAGTCGATGAACGCCTTCACGTCCCCGGCGGGCTTGTTGCGCAGGTAGAAGAACAGGTCGCGCGACAGCGGGTACTTGCCGCTCTTCACGTTCTCCGCCGAGGGCGCGAAGGCCTCGGCGCCCTTCTTCACCTTCAGCTCCTTGATGCCCTTGGCGTACGCGGCGCCGCCGTAGCCGATGCCGTTCTTCTCCTTGGCCACCGCGTTGACGACCGCGGCGGTGCCGGGGAGCGTCTGCGCGGCGGAGGCGAAGTCGTCCCCGCCCAGCACGGTGTCCTTCACGAACACGTAGGTGCCAGAGGAGTTCTCGCGCGAGTACAGGACGATGGGGGCATCCGCGCCGCCCACGGCCTTCCACGACGCGGTGTCGCCCAGGTAGATCTCCTTGAGCTGCTCCACCGTGAGCGCGTCCACCTTGTTGGACTCGTTGACGTAGAAGGTGACGCCGTCCTTCGCCACGGCCACGCCGGTGGGCGGGGTGTTGTAGCGGGCGCGGAGCTTCTCCTCCTCCGCCTCCTTGATTTCACGGCTGGACATCGCGATGTCGGTGGTGCCGTTCTGCAGGGCCGCCAGGCCCGTGCCGGAGCCGCCGCCCGTCACTTGAATCTTCATGGACGGGTTCTTCTTCATGAACGCCTCCGCCCAGCGCTGGGCGAGGATGACCATGGTGTCCGAACCCTTCACCGTCACCGTGCCTGCCTGGGCGGAGAGCGGGAGGACGGCGAGGCCGAAGGCGACGAAGCTGGAAAGCAGTGTCTTCTTCATGAGGTGACTCCTCTAGAAACGGGCCTGCATCTGCAGGGTGAACAGGTTGTCGTGGGGGTCCAATGCCTGGGCCACCACGTGCGTCGTCGGGATTTCGTAGGTGGCGGACATCTTCAGGTTCTCCCCGAAGTGGTGCTGCACGACGACGCCCACGGTGTTGATGGTGTTGTCGGCGCCGGGGGCCTCGCCCGCCGCCAGGTCCCGCTGTCCGTTGTGCGGGTCGAAGCTGTCGTAGCGCACGCCCACCGCGTCGTTGAGGCCGATGTTCTGCACCAGCAGCAGGTACCAGCCGTGCGCGGGCACATCCAGGTGGGTGGCGTTGTTGGCGGCCCCGTAGGTGCGGCCCGCGATGAACTCGCCCTTGAGGGACGTGCCGCCCAGGGGCACCACGTCGAAGTAGGCCTGGAGGTCCGCGCCCACGCGGCTGCGCTGGTAGGCGTGGCGGAAGGTGTCCGTGGGCAGCCGGCCCAGCGTGTGGCCGTACCAGCCGGAGATGCCTCCGGCGATCCACTTCAGGTCGAAGCCCAGGTGGCCAACGACGTCCTTCTCCTTGTCGTTGTCCTGGGTGGTGCCGCTGTCCGTGCCGTTGCCGTCGAAGAGGCCCACCGCGAGCCGCAGGAACTTGTAGCGGCCGTTCACCTTCGCGCCGCGGTCGCGCTCGCTGGGGAGCAGGTTGCGCACCACGCGGCTGCGCTCGGGGAACTCGCGGTCGCTGGAGGACTGGGGGCCCTCGTAGCCGAAGGGCCACTTCATCTGGCCCATGGTCAGCGACAGCTGCTGCCGCGTGCCCGGCACGAACAGGGTGGCCTCCGCGTCCTTCAGCGTCACGCCGGCGGGCACCGCGTCAATCTGGAGCATGAACTGCGCCACGTCCGTGGTGTAGGTGGCCTTCAAGCGGCCCCGGCGGACGCCGAAGCGGCTGAAGCCCCCCGCGCCGGTGTCATCCAGCGGCTCCTGGTACTGGTAGCGGGCCTGGATGTAGCCGGAGAAGCGCAGCTTCTTGAGGGCGGACAGGTCGTTCTTCGTCTCCGTGTTCTGCTCCTCCAGGGCCTCCACCCGGTGCTCGTCGGCCGTCAGCCGCTCGTCGATGGAGGGGGACGCCTCCGGCACCGTGGGGGCGTTGGCCCGCGGCGGGAGGGGGGCGGAGGGCTGCGCCACGTCCGTGGTGGAAGGCTCCACGGCCTCGCCCGGCGCGGCGGCCCGCGGCGAGGGGAGGGCTTCCTGGGGCGTGGCGGCCTGGGCCATGGCGGCGCTGGAGCTCAACAGGGAGAGAGCAACAAGGAGAGTGCGCATAGAAGGTCCGCGGGAATCCCGGCGTCGAGAACGCGTGACGATCTATGGGTCGGATATGGCTGTTTGACGGCCCTTTCGTGACAAATGGGTAACGGAAGGAGACTGGGGTACTACCCGGCCGCGGGGTCCACGATGCGGTAGCCCACGCCGCGCACCGTCTCCAGGAGGGCGCGCGCGGGGCCTAGCTTGTCGCGCAGGCGCATCACGTGCGTGTCGATGGTGCGCGTCTCCAGCGCGCTGGACAGGCCCCAGACCTGCTCCAGGAGCTGCTCGCGCGTCTGCACCCGGCCCAGCCGCGCCATCAGGTACTCCAGCAGGCGGAACTCCAGCGCGGTGAGGGGGGTCTCCTTCTCCTCCACGAAGAAGCGGTGCTGGGTGACGTCCAGGCGCAGCGGGCCCAGCGCCAGGGCCGGGGTGCCTTCCTGGGGCGAGGTGCTGCGCCGGAGGATGGCCTTGAGCCGGAGCACCAGCTCGCGCACGGAGAAGGGCTTGACGACGTAGTCATCCGCGCCGACCTCGAAGCCGCGGATGCGATCCGCTTCCTCGCTCTTGGCGGTGAGCATGACGATGAGCACGTCGCGCAGCCGGGGGTTGGCGCGCAGGTGGCGGCAGACCTCGATGCCGGACAGGTCCGGCAGCATCAGGTCCAACAGCACCACGTCCGGGGATTGCTCGCGCGCGGCCGTGATGGCCGCCTCCCCGGTGAAGGCGAGGCGCGTGGTGAAGCCCGCGCCTCGCAGGTTGAAGTCGATGAGTTCCGCTAGGTCGCGCTCGTCGTCGACGATGAGAACATGGGACATGACGGGCACGTACTCTGCGCGCCTCTGTTCGCGGCCACGTGACGCACCGGCAACAAGTGCGTCACGTCCGTCACGCACGCGCGTCAGGCGTCTGACGCACGGGTCGCGTCAGCGCGGAACGCCTGCCATCCCGCACGGAAACGACGGGCGCGGACGGACCCGGGGAGAAGGGGGCCGGGCCGTCCGCGCCCTCTGTCCTCGCCTCCGCCGCGCGAGGCCACCTTCGGCGTGCGCTCCAGCACCTCCGCGCCGTGCGCTTCGCCATGCTGCGCGCCGGGCACCCCCAGCATCGCCGCGTCCACGCTGCGCAGCTCGCCTTCCGCGAAGCCCGTGAAGGCGATGGTGCGGTGCGGGCGGATGAGCGACGGCCCGTACAGCTCCTGGTTGGCGCGCAGCACCTCCGGGGCCCCGCTGAGCGCGTGCAGCGCCTTGCCCACGGCGGCGGGGGACTGGCCCTTCGCCTCCGCGACCATGGCCGCGATGCGCGCGTCCGTCTCCGCCTCCAGCAGCGCCACGCGCTGGCGGCCCTCTTCCTCGATGTCCGCCCTGGCGCGCTCGAGCCGGGCGCAGAGGGTCTCCAGCACCTGGCTGCCCACCTCCGACAGCAGGCTCACGCTGCGGATGAGCGCCGCGTCCACCTGGAGTCCCCAGCGCGCGGTCTCCTGCGCCACGTCGCGCTGGAGCAGCTCGCCCAGCTCCGTGCGGTCGCAGGGGATCTGCTGGAAGTCCCGGTTGCCCAGGATGGAGATGGCCGAGTGGGTGCCGAGGTTGTTGAGCGAGCGGTCCCAGTCCGCCGCGTCGAACAGGGCCTTGGCGGGGTCCGCGATGCGGAACTCCAGCCACAGGTCCACGATGACGGTGGTGCCGCGCGCGTCCATGAAACACATGGGAGGGGGGAACGAGGGCCTCGTCCACTCGCCCGCACTCCCACGCCCGCGAGGGTGAGTCAGGGGCGACGAAGGGCGCGCCCGGGCGCCAACATCCATTCCAGGGTGAAGCCGTGCCCTTCAGGCCGCAGGGCCACCGCGCAGCCTTTGCGGAGCTTGTCGGGCAACGCATGGCCCAGCGCGAGCGCGGCGGCGCGCTCCAGAGAGGGATTGTGTCCCACCAGCGCCCAACCCGGACCCACATCGCGCGCCAGCTTCAACACATTGCGAGCCGCGCCCTTCATGGGGACGAGCCCGGGGTGGACCTCCACGTGGGACAGGCCGAGCGCGTCCGCGAGCAGCTCCGCGGTCTGCACCGCGCGCACCAGGGGGCTGGTGATGATGCCCATGAGCGGGGTGAGGCGCGCCAGCTTGCGCGCGTGCTGACGGAAGGCGGCGCGGCCCTGCGGGGTGAGGGCGCGGGCTTCGTCTCCCAGGGCGTGGGAGTCCTCGGCCACGGCGTGGCGCACGAGCAGGAGGGGCAGGTCGCGGTCGGCCATGGACGCGCCTTGTAATGGGTTTCGGGCCCGCGTGGATGTGACGAACGGGTGGACTCCCCCGTTGACTACTCCACGCCGCCCAGGAGGAACGCGAGCAGCAGCAGGGCGAGCACGCTGGTGGTGATGGCGGCGAAGGTGCGGTCCTTCTGCGCGCGGAAGATGCCCAGCGACAGGGCCACGCGCAGCACGGGCACGGTGATCATCACCAAGAGCCCCGCCATCACGAAGGACTGCCCGCGCACCGCCATCACGCCCTCGAAGACATCCGGCAGCCGGTGGGGCGCGGAGTCCGGCGAGGTGAGGCGTTGGAGCGCGTCCGGGGAGGAGAAGTAGTCCGGGTGGCGAAAGAACGTCATCACCATGCCGCAGGTGACGAGCGACAGGCTGAGGAGCACGCCGCCGCGCAAGAGCTGGCTGATGAGCAGCTCCGGCGTGAGGGGCACCCCCTCCGGGACGACGGCGGTGGTCTCCTGCTGGGCGCGGGGCTCGTTGGGTTCGGGACTCATCCGCGGATCCCCTTGGACAGCATCTCGTAGGACACCCACAGCAGGACGGCGACGAAGAGCATGCGCAGGGAGCCGCTCTTGAGCTTCGTCAGGTAGCGCGAGCCGGCGAACGCGCCCAGCGTGACGCCCACGCAGACGGGGCCCGCGATGAAGGGATCGATGTCCCCGCGCGCGAAGTAGATGCCCGCGCTGGCCGCCGCCGTCACGCCAATCATGAAGTTGCTGGTGGCGGTGGACACCTTGATGGGCAGCCCCATCGCCAGGTCCATGGCCGGCACCTTCAGCGCCCCCGAGCCGATGCCGAGCAGGCCGCTCACCGTTCCCGCGATGTACATCAGCCCCAGGCCCGTGAGCGGGCGGTGCACGCGGTAGGACACCTCGCGGTCGGTGGACGCGTCGTAGTAGCTGCCGTGCAGGGCCAGCCGGTCCGCGAGCGCGTTCGGGGGCGGCTCCTCCCGGGGACCGCCGTCCTCGCGCAGCTTGCGCAGCATCGCGAGCGCCGAGTACGCCATCACCGCGCCAAAGAGGAAGTACAGCGCGCGTCCGCCCACCACGCCCGCGAGCATCGCGCCCGTGACGGCGCCGGCCACGGTGGCCAGCTCCAGGAACATGGCCACGCGCATGTTGGCCAGTCCGTCGCGCACGTACGCGGCCGCCGCGCCGCTGGAGGTGGCGATGACGGACACGATGGAGGCCCCCACCGCGTAGCGGATGTCCACCTTGAGCACGAGCGTCAGGACGGGGATGAGGATGAGGCCCCCGCCCAGGCCCAGCAGCGAGCCCAGCAGGCCCGCCCCAATGGAGACGCACAGCACGATGGCGACGAAGTTGAACGGAGTGGCGTCCAAGGCGGCGGCATCTTCCTCCCGCGCCCCCCGCATGCAAGCGGTTCGCTCGGAGCCCGCCTGGTCGCCTGCTTGGGCTCGGCCCCGGGGGAGGGAAGAAGGCGGTGCGTCAACGCTCCGGGTGCTGTTGGGGAGGGGGCTTGCCGCCCGGCGCGGGCTTCGTGTCCGGGGGTTGGGGGATGGGCCAGCCCTGGAACAGCGGCCAGCCCCGGTAGGGGTTGCCCCGGGTGGACTCGTCCGTGTCCTCCGCGGCCTCGCGCTCGCGCTGGCCCGGGCGCGGCGGGGAGCGCAGCAGGACCCACGTCAACACGAGGCACAGCAGGCTCATCACCACGATGCTCCACGCGCGGGCCCGGGGCTCCATCTCCATCTAGAAGCGCCCCCGCTTGAGCAGGTCGCCCTTGGACAGTGAGCCCAGCAGGTGCCGCCGCCCGTCCACCACGGGCAGCCGCTCCAGCTCCGTGTGGCCGAACCGGGCGGCCACCTCCGCCAGGGACAGGTCCGGCGTGATGGGCTGCACGCCGGTGTCCATCACGTCCGCGGCCACGGTGGCCTGGAGCAGCGAGTGGTCCGGCAGGTGGCCCTTGAGCGCCTCCAGGGTGATGACGCCCAGCAGGCGTCCCTCCGCGTCGGTGACGTACAGGTCCGCGCCCGCGGGCTGCTCCAGCAGCAGCACCACCACCTCGTCGAAGGTCGCGGACGGGGGCACGCGCTGCGTCGCCGGCGACAGGAGCGAGCGCACCCCCTCTTCGCGCAGCCAGTGCGGCACGGAGTCCGGCACGCGCACGTCGCGCCTGGCGAGCACGGACGTGTAGAGCGACTCCGGCTCCAGGCGCCGGCTGACCACGGCGGCCACCACGGCGGCCAGCATCAGCGGGAGGATGAAGTCGTAGTCGCCGGTCATCTCGAAGATCATCAGCACCGCGGACACGGAGGCGTGCGTGGTGCCCGCCAGCACCGCGCCCATGCCGAGCAGCGCGTAGGCCCCGCTGGGGGCCGCGCCGCCGGGGAGCGCCTGCTCCACCAGCATCCCGAACGCGCCTCCCAGGAGCGCGCCGAAGAAGAGGGAGGGGGTGAAGAGCCCGCCCGGCACCCCCGCGCCCGCGCACAGCGACGTCACCGCCAGCTTCGCCACGGGCAGCAGGAGCAGGAGCGCGAGGGGCATCGTCCCGTGCAGGGCCATGTTCACGGAGTCGTAGCCGTTGCCCATCAGGTACGGCCCGGCGATCGCGGTGGCGCCCACCACGGTCATCGCCACCAGGGGCATGAAGGGCCGGAGCCACGACGGCAGCCGGTCCAGCAGGTCCGACGCCACGTTGATGCCGCGCACGTAGAGGGCGGAGGCCCCGCCGACGAGCACGCCCAGGAGGATGGCCAGCACCAGCTCGCGCGGATGGGTGAGCGCGTAGTGCGGCATCACGTAGCTGGGGTGATCCGCGATGAGCGTGCGCGACACGAGCGTCGCCACCACGCACGACACGACGATGGGGCCGAAGAGCTCCAGCGCGAAGCTGCCCAGCAGCACCTCCAGGCCGAAGAGCGCGGCGCCAATGGGGACGTTGTACGCGGACGCGATCCCCGCCGAAGCGCCGCAGGCCACCAGCACGCGCGCCTGCCCCGGCCCCAGCCGCAGCCACCCGGACAGCGCGGAGCCACTGGCGGCGCCCGTCTGGAGGAGCGCGCCTTCGCGGCCCAGCGGCGCCCCCAGCGCCACCGCGATGATGGACACGAAGCCGCGCAGGAGCGCGCGGGGGAAGGGGAGCCGGCCGGACTTCACCCAGATGGATTCGATGATGCCCGCGGTGCCGTGGCCGCGCAGGGGTTGGCCCACCAGCAGGGACACCAGCGTCACCAGCGCGCCGCCCAGCACGGGCACGAGGAACCGGCGCCAGCCCGGGGACGCGAGCGCGCCCTCGAGGAAGTGCTCGGTGTTGCTCTGCCAGAACAGGTGCTGCGTGAAGCGCAGCACGGCGAGGAGCGCCACCGCGCCCAGGCCGGAGATGAGCCCCACGCCCACCACCAGCACCCAGAACCGGCGCTCCTGCCCCAGCAGGCCCCGGAGGATCCGCCGCAGCCAGGGCGAGGGCGCTCCCGTCCTCAGGTCGGGATGGACAGCACCAGAGGTGGGTTCGGGCATGGCCTCCACACCTGTCCAATGTAGGAAGGCGCGCGGGGCCTTCCCGGGAGCGTGCGCTGTTCGTGAGGCGTCCCCTGCTCGGCTGGCAGGCCTGCGGGCGGACTACTTGCCGGATGGACCCTTGCCTGCCTTGCCCCCGGCGGTGCGCGCGGGCCGGCGTGCTCCGGAGTCCCCGTCCGCCGCAGCCCCCCCGCCTTCGGGCTCGCCCGAGAGTCCCAGGTGGATGCCAGGCGGTGGCGGGTTCTTCAGGACGGACTCGGTACGGGTCGCGGGCTCGGTGAGGTCCGGCGCGAAGCGGTCCGCCAGCTCCGCGGCGCTGTCGCTCAGGTCGCGGTGCGCGACGATGGTGCGCTCCAGCGTCTTGGCCAGGCGGGCCGACGTGTCGAAGGTCTGCCGCGACTCGTCGGAGGAGGGCAGGGAGTCCTGGTAGGAGAACGCGAGCGTCGCGTCCCGGCGCAGCGCGTCCAGCAACCGGGCCAGCTGCTGTTGCAGCTCCGCGTCCTGTTCACCGCGCGGGCGCTCCAGGAGGCCGCGCTCGCCCCCGAACCAGACCCGGCCCACGCGCCCGAAGCCCTCGTCCGCCGAGGCCATGGGCAGGTCCTCCATCACGATGAGCGGGTGCACCCGTCGCGGGAAGTCCTGGCCGTACAGCGCGAAGAGCAGCGTGCCATCCGCGCGAGGGAACACCGCGGCGGTGCGCGAGCCGAAGGGGAAGAAGGGCGTGGCGGACACCTCCGCGCGCTTCGCCATGCGCGCGCGGGCCAGCGCGTCCAAGGGCGTCGTGCCCTCCTGGACGCGCTTCGGTGTGCGGCGCAGGTTGTTCATCAGGTCGCGCGCCTGGTCGATGCCCACCACCACGTTGAGCGCGCTGCCTCGCGAGTAGCCCGCGTGGAAGACGCCCACCAGCTCGAACTCCCCCGTCTTGCAGGAGATGGCCAGCACCGGCGACCCCGAGTTGCCCTGCGACAGGAGCGCGTCGATGACGAAGTCGTCGTGGTACCAGTCCTTGTACTCGTCGTGGTCATAGGCGGAGATGACCTTGCCCATGTTGGTGGCGTTGAAGACCCCTAGCGGAAAGCCGCGCACGTCCACCACGTCGCGCTCGCGCACGGCGGCGCTCCGGCCCACCTTCCAGGGCATCACCGTGAGCGGCGCGCGGGACTTGACCACGGCCAGGTCCAGCTGCGGATCCACCACCGCCTTGGACAGCGGGATGTCGTCGCGGTCGTACGCGTCCGCCTCGTTCTCCACGATGCTGAGGCCGTCCTTCACGCGCTTGCAGCCGGACGCCACGCCGTCCACCGGGTGCGCGTCGCTGGTGACGTCGGGCCACTCCACGACGTGCTCGTTGGTGAGCAGCAGCGTCTCCCCGGCCTGTTGCCGGTAGGCGAACGCGGTGCCGTGCGAGGACACCGCCGTGCGCGTGCGGCGCACGTTGCCCTCCGCGCCGTAGGACAGGCACTCGTACACGGCGGTGCTGCGCACGCAGTACGTGTACTTCTTCTGCTCCGCCTGCTCGAAGGCGCGGGCCCGGGGGGACAGCGCGCTGTAGCTGTCGGCGTACTCGCCCTCGCAGTAGGGCGCGGCGGCGGGCGGCGCGCTCACCCCGGGCGCTCGCGCCGGCGCCGGCGCGGCGGGGGGCGCCGCTGCTCCGGAGGCGGCCAGGGACAGCGCCACCACCGACAGTCCGACCGTCCACCCGACCATGGCCCCTCCCGCGTGTTGTCGTCGCCTGAGGTCTTGCTAAGGCCCGCGCGGCCCGCGTGCACCTGTGCGGATGGGAGGCCAGGCGGAATTCGCGCGCGAAAAAGCCCGCTGTCCGTCAGAAGGGGCGGCACGCCTGTCCATTCCCGGACGGGCCGGCCCCACGCGCGCGCACCCGGTGGGCGTTCGCCTCACCCGTCCAGGTCGTTGAGCGCGTCGAGCGGCAGCGGAGCGGCGCCCGTCACCGTGCCGTCCATGTCCGTGGGCAGCGTGGACGGATCGACCTCCGGGGGAGGCCCATTCTCGAACGGCGCGGCGAGCGTGGGCCGCGAGCCCGCGGCCCCGGGCGGAGGACGCAGCACGGGCCCCGGCGGTGGCAGCCCCGAGTGCCGCCGGGCGGCCTCCATCAACGCGTTGTGGTGCCGGTAGCGCGCCTCCACGAGCTTGTGGATGAGCAGCGGCCCTCCAGGCACGCGGCGCGCTGTGAGGGCCTGCGTGGCCTTGCGCACCGGGTAGCGCACGCGGCGGATCTGCACGCGCCAGCCCTTGGGGGTGAAGGTGAAGACGCCGTAGGCGGGGCGCAGGTCCCCGTCGCGCGGGATGCCGGCGCTGGCCACGTCCGCGATGAGCATCCGGCCCACGCGCCGCCGGTAGGGGAAGTGCAGGTGCCCGAAGGCGCACGCCGCCGCGTCCAGGTGCGTGAAGAAGCGGCGCACCGCGTGGTCGTCCAGCGTGGGGTCCAGGGACTCTTCCAGGTTGCGCGGGTTCGCGTGGCAGATGAACAGGTCCTGCCCCTTGCGCGGCGTGTAGCGCAGCGAGAAGGGCATCTGTCCCAGCTGCTGCAACAGCGCGTCACCCAGCTGGTCGCGCGTCCAGCGCAAGAGCTCCGTCTTCCAGTGGTCCCGCTCGCGGTACGCGCCGCCCAGGTAGTTGCCGGCCAGGTACGCGTCCGTGTTGCCCATGATGAGCGCGTGGCAGCGGCTGAAGAGCAGCTCCACCGTCTCGCGCGGGTGCGCGCCGCGCAGCGCCAGGTCTCCGGCCGCGACGATGTAATCCGGCGCCACCGACTTGGTGATGTCGTCCAGCACGGCCTCGCAGGCCGGAAGGTTCCCGTGAATGTCCGCGAGGATGGCGACCCGCATGGCCGCCCCCATCCTAGCCCGTCGCCGCCGTCGAGCCAGCCGCCGAGGGTAGAAAAATGACGAAGGTACTGCCCGCGTTCGGCTGGCTCTCCACCTTCACCTCGCCGTCCATCGCGCCCATCAGATGCTTCACGATGGAAAGGCCCAGTCCCGTCCCCCCCATGTCCCGGCTGCGACCCTTGTCCACCCGGTAGAATCGCTCGAAAATCCGGGAAAGATGTTTGGACTCGATTCCCACGCCTGTGTCGCGCACGCGCACGACGCAGCGGCCTCCCTCATACGCTCCGTCCACGTCCACCCGGCCGCCCGCGGGCGTGTACTTCACCGCGTTGTCGAGCAGGTTGAGGAGCACCTGCTCGATGGCCCGCCCATCCCCCATCGCCACCAGCTCCGGCGGCACGTGGAGGCCCAGCTGCTGGTTCTTGCCCTCGGCCTTGGGGCGCACCCCTTCGGCGGCGCGGGAGACGGCCAGGGCCAGGGGGACCTCCGTGCGCTGGAAGATCATCTCGCGCGCCTCCAGGCGCGAGAGCTCCAGCAGGTCCTCCACCAGCTCGGAGAGGCGCTCGGACTGGCGGTGGATGATCTCCACCATCTTCGGGGCCACCTGGGTGTCCTGGAGCGCGCCACCCTGGAGCGTCTCCGCGTAGCCGCGGATGGCGGTGATGGGCGTGCGCAGCTCGTGCGACACGTTGGCCACGAAGTCCTTGCGCACCTTCTCCAGCCTGCGCAGCTCGGTGACGTCATGGAAGACGGCGGCGCTGCCGGGCAGGTCGCGGCCCACGGGCGTCACGCGTACAGCCAGCGTGCGGGAGTACAGGCCCTCGAGCGTCAGCTCCAGCCGCGTGGACGTGCCCTCCTGGCACGCGCGGGCCACCGCGTCGTTGAGGGCTTCGTTGCGGATGAGCGCGAGCGGCCGCTGCCCCACGATGGCTTCGTGCGCGGGCAGCAGCATCTCCGCGAGCGCGTCGTTGTGGCGCACCACGGTGCCCTCCGCGTCCGTCACCCAGAGGCCCTCCGCCATGCCGTCCAGCACGGCGGTGAGGATGCGGGCCTCCTGGTTGAGCGCCGCGGCGCGCGTGGACAGCCGGTCGTCCAGCGTGTCGATGGCGTCTTCCAACTGGGCCAGGTCGTCGGTGCGCTCCAGGCTCGCGGGGGGCGTCACCTGCACGCCCTCCGCCAGCGACTGCGTCTTCTGGGTCAGCGCGCGAAGCTGGCGTTCCATCGCCACGCGGCTGGTGCCCAGCGCCAGCGCGGAGCCCGCGAGCGTGACGAGCCCCGCCGCGAGCGCGCCCGCCGGGTGCCCGAAGAGCACGAGCAGCGTCGCGACCAGGAGAGGCGGAACCAACAGGGAGAGGAGCGTGAAGCGCAGGGGCATGGCGTGGGGCTCACGGAGGGCTGAGCTTGTAGCCCACGCCGCGCACGGTCTCGATGATGTCGCCCGCGGGGCCCAGCTTCTCGCGCAGGCGCTTGATGTGCGTGTCCACGGTGCGGGTGTGGATCTCCGCCTGGATGCCCCAGACGTCGGACAGGAGCACCTCGCGCGTCTGCACGCGGTCGCTGCGCTCCAGCAGCGTGCGCAGCAGGCGGAACTCCAGCGCGGTGAGCACCACCTCCTCGCCCTTCACGCGCACCTGGTGGCGGGACGTGTCCAGGCTGATCTCCCCCGCGACCAGCAGCGCGGCGGGGCCTTCCTCCGCGTCCGCGCGGCGCAGCACGGCCTTCACGCGCAGCAGCAGCTCGCGCACGGAGAAGGGCTTCACCACGTAGTCGTCCGCGCCCAGCTCCAGGCCCTGGATGCGGTCGGCCTCCTGGCCCTTGGCGCTGACGATGACGACCGCGGCCTTCTTCATCTCCGGGTCGCTCTTGAGCATGCGGAGGACCTCCCCGCCCGCCACGTCCGGCAGCATCAGGTCCAGCAGCACCAGGTCCGGAGGGTGGGCCCGGGCCCGGGCGAGTCCCCCCGCGCCGGTGTTCGCGGTGTCGGTTTCAAAGCCCGCCGCGCGGAGGTTGTAGTCGACGAGTCCGGCCAGGTCCTGCTCGTCCTCGATGATGAGGATGCGCGCCATGAAGGGTGCTCCCGCGAAGGGGATGGAGTGCGTGGCGTCCCGTAACAGATTCGTTCCGCCTCGCTCGGGACAACCATGTGACATCCGCGCGCCATGCCCGCTCGCCTCCCCAGCCTGCGACGGGCGGGCGGCCCCGCCCTCAGCGGGGGAACACCGGGTTGCAGTCCTGGGGGTTCAGCTCGATGGGGGCCGCCACCAGGGTCGCGTTCTGTCCCACGTTCACCACGCGCAGGTAGTTGCACGAGCTGCCCAGGAAGCGCGTCGGGGTGTCGGCCGTCAGGGCCTCGATGACGACCGCGTAGTCGCGGCCCACCGGCACGTCCACCGCCAGCCCCATGTCCGCGCCGCCGGCGGCGGACGGAAAGCGCAGCGTGCGCCCCGACTTCCCGTTCCCATCCTTCAGCTCCAGCAGTGCGTCCGGCTCCACCTGGGTGGAGAGGCAGGTGCGCTGCAGCTCCGCGCAGTTGCGCTTCGTGCCGTCCTTCAGCACGGACACCTGGTAGGCGCCCACCTGGCTGGCCACGGCGCGGCTCAGGGTGACCTCCAGTCCCACCGGCAGCGTGTCCGAACCGGTGTCCGGCCCACAGCCGATGACCAGCGCGACAAGGCCCATGCCCAGGCTTCCAGGTCGTCTCATGGCGCGGCGCCCTCCACGCGGATGGTGATGGGCACCCGGCCGCGCTCCTCCGACGACGACAGGGCCACCACCCCGGCGGTGCCGCCCACGGCCACCGCGCCCACGGCCACCCAGAGCCAGGGGCTCTTGTACCAGGGGCGGCTTGGCCCTTCCGTCAGCGCGGCGGTCGCCGGCGCGGTCCGGGACGCCACCTGGAAGAGCAGGGGATGGAATGGGTCGCCGCGTCCCGCGAGCCGCCGCTGGGCCGCGTCCACGACCTCGAAGTAGTACTCCACCTCGTAGGAGGTGCTCTCCACGGGCAGCTCGTAGGCGGGCAGCACGGCGCTGTAGTGCTCGGCCTGGGCGCGGTCGCGCACGAAGTCCACCGAGGAGAAGCCCTGGGCTCCCGCGCGCCGGTAGAACAGCCGCGCTCGCGCGCCCAGCGCCATGTCGCGGAGGGTGGCGTCCACCTGGACGCGTTCGCCGGGCGCCGGGTCCGGGATGGGATCCACCTCCAGCGTGACGGGATGGACGCGGCGGTGGCGGAGGTCCTCCTTCAGCTTCGCGAAGACGGCGCGGACCTTCGGAGGCGCGGAGCGGGGCAGCTCGAAGTCCGGCCGGGCCTGGAGCAGCTTCTCGTACGCCCCGCGCGCCAGGGCCTCGTCGCCCAGGTAGAGGGCGGTGAGCCCCTGCAGGCGGTAGAGTTCCACCAGCTCGTCGTCCGTGACGTCGGGCGCATCCAGGCCGCGCTGGACCGCGGCCAGGGCTTCCTGGAAGCGGCCTGTCTCCAACAGGTCCTTCGCCTCGCCGATGGCGGGACTCGCCGGGCCAAGCTGGAAGAGCAGGGGTGGAGGGGGAAGGGGCGCACGGGCCTGCGCTGGCAGGGCGAGCATCAGCCCGAGCCCCCAGACGCAGAGTGCGCCCCGCCAACCTTGGGCGGGGGCGCGCATCGGTTGGAAAGCTACCAGAAGCGCTGTTGAAGGGATCCACGCACCGGGGGCTCCGGCCGTGAAGGAGTGGAGGCCGGGCCTGGGGCGGGGTTGTCGAACGCGGCGTGTTGACTGACGGGGGGACTCCCTCTATGTTGCGCGCCCTTTTGCCGGGAAGCCTTGTAGATGGTCGTAAAGATTGAACAAATCAAAGAAGCGGGGCTGAAGCTCGACGAGCCCATCGCTCTCGGACTCCTCAAGGAGGCCCTGGAAGGCTCGGCGTCCGGCGAGGGCACTGGCTTCCAGCCCACCCAGCCGTCGACGCTGCACGCCACCCTGCGCAAGCTCAGCGGCGGCGTGCTGCTGGAGGGTCGTTTCACGGCCCACGTGGCGGCGCCGTGCAAGCGCTGCCTCGCCGACGTGACGCTGGACCTCCCGGTGTCCTTCATCATCAACCTGGTGCCGGAGTCCCTGGCCCGGGGCGACGACTTCAAGGACGACGACGAGAAGTCCATGGAGAAGAAGGAGCGCACCCAGGGTGAATCCGGGGGCACCTTCGAAATGGACGACGCGGACGAGCAGGTTTTCGATGGGAAGACGATCGATCTGGATCCGATCGTCCGGGAACAGGTATTGCTCGCGCTCCCGATGAGCGCGGTCTGTCGGGAAGACTGCCAGGGGCTCTGCTCGCAGTGCGGCCAGAACCTCAACGACAAGAAGTGCGGTTGCGAGCCGAAGGTCGTGGACCCTCGACTGTCGCCGCTGAAGAACATCAAGCTGAACTGACGGTCCCTATGCCCCTCGCAAGGCGCGAGGGGGGACGGGTCCGATGCCGAGGTGAGCCGTGGGAGTTCCCAAGAAGCGGACGTCGAAGATGCGCCGGGACCGTCGTCGGGCCGGCAACAACAACCTGCGGACCCCCGTCCAGGTCATCAAGTGCTCCAAGTGCAAGGAGCCCGTGATGCCGCACCGCGCCTGCGCGGCCTGTGGCAACTACGGGGGCCGTGAGGTCATCGCGACCGCCGCGGAGTAGTTGAAAGCGGAGGCTGCCGGTGCGGCTCGTCCTCGACGCGATGGGTGGCGACCACGCCCCTGACGCGGTCGTGGAAGGGGGCGTGCTGTTCGCGCGAGCGTATCCCGGGCACGAACTCGTGCTGGTCGGGGACGCCACGCGTGTACGCCCCGTGCTGGAGCGCGCCGGTGCACCCGACAACGTCCAGCTCCACCACGCGTCCGAAGTGGTGGAGATGGACGACCCCGCGACCGCCGCGTTCCGGCGCAAGCGGGACTCCTCGCTCCGGGTGGGCTTCGCGCTCGTCCGGCAAGGGGAGGCGTCCGCCCTGGTCTCGGCGGGCAACTCTGGCGCGGTGATGGCCGGTGGCATGTTGACGCTCGGCCGGATCCCCGGCGTGGAGCGCCCGGCCATCGCGGCCCTGTTCCCGGCGCTGAAGGGCGGAGGCCGCTGCCTGCTGCTGGATGCGGGCGCCAACGTGGACTGCCGCGCCTCGCACCTGGCCCAGTTCGCCGTCCTGGGAGAGGCGTACCTGCGCACGCGCCTGGGCGTGAAGCGCCCCCGGGTGGCGGTGCTCTCCAACGGCGAGGAGGAGTCCAAGGGCACGCAGCTCACCCGGGACGCCAGCGCGCTCTTGCGCCGCTCGGACCTGGACTTCGTGGGCTACGTGGAGGGCAAGGACCTGTTCTCCGGAGACGTGGAGGTCGTCGTCACCGACGGCTTCACCGGCAACATCGTCCTCAAGACCTCCGAGGGCGTGGGCATGGGCATCACCGGCCTGCTTCGCCAGGCGATTGAGAAGCGCGGCGGCCTGCCGGAGAAGCTGGGCGCGCTGCTCCTCAAGCCCACCTTGCTGGGGCTGCGCCGCGTCATGGACTACGCCGAATATGGAGGTGCGCCGCTCCTGGGCCTCCAGGGAGTGGGCATCGTCGCGCACGGCCGCTCCTCTCCCCGCGCCATCCACAACGCGCTCGTCACCGCGCTGCAGCATGTTCGCGCGGGCGTGCAGGAAGAGCTGACGCGCTGCATCGCCAATGCCGCCGCCTGGCTTCCTCCCCACCAACGGGGAAGGAAGGCGGACGGGGAAGATGGCGGCGATTAGAGCGCGTCGCCCGGGCGTTGGACTCCGATGACTCCCGGAGGCACGCACCCGTGGCACGCACGCACATCATCGGAACCGGTTCCTACGCGCCCACGCGGGTCCTGACCAACCAGGATCTGGAGCGCCTGGTCGACACGAGCGATGCGTGGATCCGCGAGCGCACCGGCATCCAGGAGCGCCGCCTGGCCGCCCCCGACGAGGCGACGAGCGACCTGGCCGTGGAGGCCTCCCGCCACGCGCTGGAGATGGCGGGCGTGGCGCCCGAGGACCTGGAGCTCATCGTCGTGGGCACCGTCACCGCGGACATGCCCATGCCGTCGTGCGCGGCGCTGGTGCAGGCGAAGCTGGGCGCCCGGCGCGCCTTCGCGTTCGACGTGTCCGCCGCCTGCGCCGGAGGGCTGTACGCGCTGAGCGTGGCGGATCAATTCGTCCGCACCGGCCAGGTGAAGCGCGCGCTCGTCGTGGGCGCGGACGTGCTCACCCGCGCGGTGAACTGGACGGACCGCGACACCTGCGTCCTCTTCGGGGACGGGGCGGGCGCGCTGGTGCTGGGCGCGGGCCCGGAAGGGGAGTCCGACGCCATGGCGCCCCGCGGCATCCTCTCCACCCACCTGCGGACCGACGGTGCGTTGGCGAACCTGCTCTGCATCCCCGCGGGCGGCTCCCGCACCCCCGTCACCGCGGACAACGTGGATGCAAATCTTCACAAGCTCAAGATGAACGGGAGGGAGGTCTTCCGCTTCGCGGTGCGCGCGCTGGTGGAATCCACTCAGGCGTCATTGGGGGCCCATGGGATGGCTCCGACGCAGGTGGACCACGTCATCGCGCATCAGGCCAACCTGCGAATCCTGGAAGCCGTGCTGGAGCGGCTGGAGATTCCGCGGGAAAAATGCTGGCTCAACCTGCACAAGTACGGCAACACATCGTCCGCCTCGCTGCCCATGTCACTGGACGAGGCGCAGCGCGCCGGCCGCCTCAAGCGCGGGGACGTCATCGCGATGATGGCCATCGGCGCGGGCATGGCGTGGGGCAGCGCGGTGGTGCGCTGGTAGGCAGGACGACACAAGGAAGGACCGCAACATGGCGAAGGTCGCGTTCGTGTTTCCCGGGCAAGGCAGTCAGGCCGTGGGGATGGGCAAGGACCTCTACGAGCAGTTCCCCGAAGCGCGGGCCGTCTTCGACGCCGTGGACGACGCGCTCAACGAGAAGCTCTCCACCACCTGCTTCAGCGGCCCGGAGGACGCGCTGAAGCTCACCGCCACCACCCAGCCGGCCATCCTCACGGTGTCGGCCGCGGTTCACGCGGTGTTCCAGAAGCGCGGCCCCGCCCCGGCGTTCGTCGCGGGCCACTCGCTGGGGGAATACTCCGCGCTGGTGGCCGCGGGCGCGATGGCGCTCCAGGACGCGGCGCGGGCGGTGCGCGCGCGCGGCACGTTCATGCAGGAGGCGGTGCCCGTGGGCGTGGGCGCCATGTCGGTCGTCCTGGGCCTGGGCCCGGACGCGGTGAAGGCGGCCTGCGACGCCGCGGCGGAAGGGGAGGTCGTCTCTCCCGCCAACTACAACTCGCCCGAGCAGACGGTCATCGCCGGCCACGCGGGCGCGGTGGAGCGCGCGGGCGCGAAGTGCAAGGAGGCCGGGGCCAAGCGGGTGATGCCGCTGCCCGTCTCCGCGCCCTTCCACTGCGCGCTGATGGACCCCGTGAAGCCGAAGCTCGCGGAGGTGCTGGCGGGCGTGCGCATCCTGGCCCCGTCCGTGCCGGTGGTGAGCAACGTGGAGGCCACGCCCAACTCGGACGCGTCCCGCGTGGTGCCGCTGCTCCTGGAGCAGGTGAGCGCGCCGGTGCGCTGGATTGAGTGCGTGGAGGCGCTGAAGGCGAACGGCGTCACGCACGTGGTGGAGCTGGGGCCGGGCAAGGTGCTGGGCGGCCTCATCAAGCGAATCACCAAGGACATCGAATCGTTCAACGTCGAGAACGCCGCGACCCTGGAGAAGGTGCTCGCCGCGTTGGGGGCAGCATGAGCGGCTTCAAGGACAAGGTGGTGCTGGTGACGGGCGGCTCGCGCGGCATTGGCCGGGCGTGCGCGCAGGCGTTCGCGAACGCGGGCGCCTCCACCGTGGTCATCAGCTACGTGGGCAACGAGGCCGCCGCGCAGGAGACGGTGGGCCTGCTCCAGCAGGCGGGCGCGAAGGCGGAGGCCGTCCGCTTCGACCTGGCGGACACCGCCGCTTGCGCCAGCGCCCTGGAGGGCATCGTCAAGACGCACGGCCGGCTGGACGTGCTCGTCAACAACGCGGGCATGGCGGTGGATGGCCTGGTCATGCGCGTCAAGGACGAGGACTGGGACCGGCAGCTGGACACCAACCTGCGCGGCGCCTTCGCGCTCATCCGCGCCGCCAGCCGGCCCATGATGAAGCAGAAGGCCGGGGCCATCATCAACATCACCTCCGTGGTGGGCGAGATGGGCAACCCCGGGCAGGCCGCCTACTCGGCCGCCAAGGCGGGGCTTATCGGCCTGACGAAGACGGTGGCCCGGGAGCTGGCCAGCCGGAACATCCGCGTCAACGCCGTCTCCCCGGGCTTCATCGGCACGGACATGACCTCCCACCTCGACGACGAGCTGCGGCAGAAGATGGTGGGCGGCATCGCGCTGGGCCGCCTGGGCAACCCGGAGGAGGTCGCCGGGGCCGTGCTGTTCCTCGCGAGTGATGCGGCGTCCTACATCACCGGCGAGGTCCTGAGGGTCAACGGCGGCATGTACATGTAAGCCAAGGTTGGATTGGCGCCGGGCGTGGGATATACCGCGCCCGCCTTGAAGACGGCCCGCGAGTCAACTGACGGGCCCCATCTGTAGCTGGAGGGTTCTGCACGTATGTCCAACGCAATCGACGTGGAAGCCAAGATCAAGTCCATCATCGCCGACCAGCTCGGCGTGAGCGAGGATGAGATCAAGCCCGAGTCGTCCTTCATCGAGGACCTGGGCGCGGACAGCCTCGACATCGTCGAGCTGGTCATGGCGATGGAAGAGGAGTTCGAGGTCGAGATCCCCGACGACGAGGCGGAGAACATCAAGACCGTCGGCGACGCCGTGAACTACGTGAAAACCCACAAGAAGTAGCAGCCGCGACACCCGGAGTGTCGGGGCCATTGGGAGCGTTCATCACCGGCGCTCCGCGCCCCATCGCGGTCAGCGGAGAAGAACAGTGTCAAACCGTCGAGTCGTCATCACCGGCACCGGCCTGATTTCAGCGCTGGGCACCGGAACCGAGAAGAACTGGCAGGCGATGCTGGCCGGTCAATCCGGTATCGGTACGATCACCCGTTTCGAACTGGGGAAGCTCGACGCGCGCATCGCGGGCGAGGTGAAGGACTTCCAGCCCGAGCAGTTCATCGACAGGCGCGAGGTGCGCCGGATGGACCTGTTCGCCCAGTACGCGATGGCCGCGGCCGACATGGCGGTGAAGGAGTCGGGCCTGCCCATCGGCCCGGACGCGCCCCATGGCTACCGGCCGGAGCGCGTGGGCGTCATCGTGGGCTCTGGCATCGGGGGCATCTCCTCCTTGGAGGAGCAGCACCGCAAGGGGCTGGAGAAGGGGTTCGACCGGCTGTCGCCCTTCTTCATCATCCAGATGATCGTCAACATGGCGCCTGGGCTCATCTCCATGCGCTACAACTGCAAGGGGCCCAACTGGGCTCCGGTGTCCGCGTGCGCCACCAGCGCGCACGCCATCGGCGAGGCCTGGAAGTCCATCCGCCTGGGTGAGACGGACGCGGCCATCGCGGGTGGCGCGGAGGCGGCCATCACGCAGCTGGGCATGGGGGGCTTCTCCGTGATGAAGGCCCTGTCCACGCGCAATGACGACCCCACGGGGGCCAGCCGTCCGTTCGACAAGGAACGCGATGGCTTCGTCATGGGCGAGGGCGCGGGCATCGTCGTGCTGGAGGAGCTGGAGGCCGCGAAGAAGCGCGGCGCCAACATCCTCGCGGAGGTCGTGGGCTACGGGGCCAACTCGGACGCGTACCACGTCACCCAGCCGGCGCCGGAGGGCGAGGGCGCGGCGCGCTGCATGCGGCTGGCGCTCGAGTCCGCGGGCATGCGGCCGGAGCAGGTGGGCTACATCAACGCCCACGGCACCTCCACGCCGTTCAACGACGCCAACGAGACCAAGGCCCTGAAGGCCGTGTTCGGCGACCACGCGCGCAAGCTGGCCGTGTCGTCCACCAAGTCGATGACGGGCCACATGCTCGGCGCGGCGGGTGGCGCGGAGGCGGTGGTGAGCGTGCGGGTGCTCACGCACAACGTGCTGCCGCCCACCATCAACCAGACGACGCCGGACCCGGACTGCGACCTGGACTACGTGCCCAACACGGCGCGCGAGGCCCGCGTCGACGCGGTGATGAGCAACTCGTTCGGCTTCGGTGGCACGAACGCGGTGCTGGTGTTCAAGCGCTTCGCCTGAGGGCTTCCCGCCCGCCGCTCCCCTCAGGGGGCCCAGCGGGCAGGGGGCCGTCCTTCCAGGCCCCGCGCCCATGGAGCGCGGGCGCCGTTGACTGGAGTCCGGCCGTGAAAGTCATCCTCGCCTCCGACCACGCGGGCATCGAGCTGCGCCAGGAGCTGGTGTCGCTCCTGAAGGAGCGTGGCACCCCCTTCGAGGACCTGGGGCCCCAGACGCGTGAGTCCGTGGACTACCCGGACTTCGCCTCCCAGGTGGCCCGGGCCGTGGCCGCGGAGGCCGGCGCGCTGGGCGTGCTGGTGTGCGGCACCGGCATCGGGATGAGCATCGTGGCCAACAAGCACCGGGGCGTGCGAGCGGCCCTGTGCTCCACGGAGTTCGAGGCGCGGATGACCCGCGCGCACAACGACGCCAACGTGTTGTGTCTGGGCCAGCGCGTGGTGGGGGCCGGCGTGGCGCGCGGCATCCTGGAGGCCTTCCTCTCCACCGCCTTCGAGGGCGGCCGCCACGAGAAGCGCGTCCAGAAGATTCGCGACGTCGAGTCCCAGCAGCGCTGAGGGGCTGGACGTCCCTTCGCAGTTCCTTTCGTTCGCACGCCAGGAGGCAACCCCATGGAGAACACCCGCACGCTGTCCCAGGTGGATCCTGAAATCGCCCAGGTGCTCCGGCAGGAGACCGAGCGTCAGGAAGAGGGGCTGGAGCTCATCGCCTCGGAGAACTTCGTCAGCCCGGCGGTGATGGAGGCGGTGGGCTCGGTGCTCACCAACAAGTACGCCGAAGGCTACCCCGGCAAGCGCTACTACGGCGGCTGCGAGGTGGTGGACGTGGCGGAGAACCTGGCCATCCAGCGCGCGAAGGAGCTGTTCGGCGCGGACGCGGTGAACGTCCAGGCCCACTCCGGCAGCCAGGCCAACATGGGCGCCTTCATGGCGCTGATGAAGCCGGGCGAGACCATGCTGTCCCTGGACCTGAACTCCGGCGGCCACCTCACCCACGGCGCGGCGTTCAACTTCTCCGGCAAGCTCTACAAGGTCGTCCACTACGGCCTGTCGCGCGACACGGAGACCATCGACTTCGCGCAGGTGGAGGCGCTGGCGCTGGAGCACAAGCCCAAGGTGCTGGTGGTGGGCGCGAGCGCGTACCCGCGCACGCTCGACTTCGCGAAGTTCCGGGAGATCGCCGACAAGGTGGGCGCCGCCATGCTGGTGGACATGGCCCACATCGCGGGGCTCGTCGCCGCGGGCGTGCACCCGTCGCCGGTGCCCTTCGCCGAGATCGTCACCACCACCACGCACAAGACGCTGCGCGGCCCGCGCGGCGGCATGGTGCTCAGCCGTGAGGCGTACGCGAAGACCATCAACAGCCAGATCTTCCCCGGCATCCAGGGCGGGCCGCTGATGCACGCCATCGCGGGCAAGGCGGTGGCCTTCAAGGAAGCGCTGTCGCCGGAGTTCAAGGCGTACCAGAAGCAGATCGTCGCCAACGCCCAGGCGCTGGCGGAGGCCCTGAAGAAGGCGGGCCTGCGGCTGTGCTCGGGCGGCACGGACAACCACCTGATGCTGGTGGACCTGCGCGCCAAGAAGCTCACCGGCAAGGTGGCGGAGGAGGTGCTCGGCAAGGCGGGCATCACCGTCAACAAGAACATGATCCCCTTCGATCCGGAGAAGCCGATGACGACCTCCGGCGTCCGGGTGGGCACCCCGGCCATCACCACGCGCGGCATGCGCGAGGCGGAGATGGCGGTGGTGGGCCGGCTCATCGGCGAGGCGCTGGACGCCGCCCAGGACGACGCGGCGCTCGCGCGCGTGAAGGGCCAGGTGAAGGAGTTGAGTCAGGGCTTCCCGCTGTACGCCTCGCGGTTGAAGTAGCCCGCCCGTGCGCTGCCCCTTCTGTCAGGACCCGGAGAACAAGGTCATCGACTCGCGGGAGTCGCACGAGGGCTCCGTCATCCGGCGCCGCCGTGAGTGCCTCTCCTGCAAGCGCCGCTTCACCACGTACGAGCGGGTGGAGGAGCTCTACCCGCTCATCGTGAAGAAGGACGGGCGGCGCGAGGCGTTCGACCGCGAGAAGATGCTCAACGGCCTGAAGAAGGCGTGTGAGAAGCGCCCGGTGTCCGCCGCGCAGCTGGAGGCGACGGTGGAGGACATCGAGCGGATGCTCCAGGGGATGGGGGAGAAGGAAGTGCCTTCCTCCTCCATTGGAGAGCAGGTGATGCGGCGGCTGCAGCAACTGGACGAGGTGGCCTATGTGCGCTTCGCGTCCGTGTACCGCAGCTTCCGGGACATCTCCGAGTTCATGCACGAGCTGAAGGACCTGCTCGAGGACCAGGAGCGCGAACGCAAGGCGAAGCCGCCTGCGACCGCGCCCAAGGACGGTTAGGAAGGGCGGTATGCGCTTGCTCACGCGGTCACGGTTGCAGGCGGTGAAGGCACCTCGCTCCAAGCGCGCGGCGGACTTCGACCGCGCGGTGGCCGAGTTCTTCATGCGCATCGCGCTGGAGGAGGCCGCCAAGGGCCTGGGCCGCACCAGCCCCAACCCCGTCGTGGGCGCGGTGCTGGTGAAGGGCGGGCGCATCATCGCGCGCGGCCACCACAGGAAGGCCGGCACGGCGCACGCGGAGGTGGTGGCGCTGGAGGCGGCGGGCTCCAAGGCGCGCGGCGCGGACCTCTACACGACGCTGGAGCCGTGCGACCACTACGGGCGCACCCCGCCGTGCAGCCTGGCGGTGTTGGAGGCCGGCGTGCGGCGCGTGTTCAGCGCGTCGTCGGACCCCAACCCGCTGGTGAGCGGCAAGGGCCTCAACCGGCTCAAGCGCGGCGGCGTGGCGGTGGTGACGCATGTCCTCAAGGACGAGGCGGACGCGCTCAACCGGCCCTTCTTCAAGATGATGCGCACCGGCCTGCCGTGGGTGACGCTCAAGGCCGCGGTGACGCTGGACGGGAAGATCGCCGCGCCTGGCGGGGACTCGCGCTGGGTGACGGGCGAGGCCTCGCGCGCGTGGGTGCACCGGCTGCGCGACCAGGTGGACGCCATCCTCGTGGGGGCGAACACCGTGCGGATGGACGACCCCCAGCTCACCACCCGGCTGCCGGGCGGCGGGGGCAAGGACCCGGTGCGCGTGGTGGTGGACTCGCACCTCAAGCTGTCCCCCAACCACACCGTCTTCACCCAGCGCAGCACCGCTCGCACCGTGGTGGCGACGCTGGAGGATCCGGAGGGCCGGAGGGCGCGGCGCTTCCTGGCGCAGGGCGTGGAGGTGTGGAACGTGCGCGCGAAGCAGGACCGCGTGGACCTGAAGGCCGTCCTGCGCCGCGTGGCGAAGGAGGGGCTCAACCACGTGCTCGTGGAGGGTGGCGCGGGCCTGTACGGCACGCTGCTGCGCGAGCACCTGGCGGACGCGCTCGCCCTGTTCCTCGCTCCCAAGCTGGTGGGCGCGGGGGGGCTGTCGTGGGCGGGGGAGCTGGGCGTGAAGACCATGGCCCAGGCCCTGACTGTGAAGGACCTGACCCTGGAGAAGGTGGGGGACGACGTCCTCCTGCGCGCCCTGCTCTGAAGGCCAGCGCTCCGCCGGGGCATCCGTTATAAATCCCGGTCATGTTCACAGGCCTCATCCAGGACACCGGCACCGTCACCCGCGTCGTCGCCGGCGCGATGACCGACTTCTGGATTCGCACCTCGCTGGGCGCGGAGGCGTTCGCCCTGGGCGAATCCATCGCCGTGGATGGCGCGTGCCTCACGGTGGTGGAGAAGGGCGGGGACACCTTCCGCGTGCAGGCCGCGCCGGAGACGCTGCGACGCACCACCCTGGGGGCCCGGCGGACGGGCGACCGGGTGAACCTGGAGCGCGCGCTCGCACTGGGAGACCGGCTGGGGGGGCACCTGGTGTCGGGCCACGTGGACGCCGTCAGCGAGGTGCTGGAGACCTTCGCGGAGGGCGGCTCGTGGGTGATGGTGTTCCGGCTGCCCCCGGAGCTCGCGCCCTGCTTCATCGAGAAGGGCTCGGTGACGGTGGACGGCATCAGCCTGACGGTGAACGCGGTGGAGGCGGACCGCTTCCGGGTGCAGCTGATTCCGGAGACGCAGCACCGCACCACGCTGCACGCCAAGGGCCCCGGGGCCCAGGTGAACCTGGAGGGCGACCTGATTGGCAAGTACGTGGCCCGGCTGTTCGAGCTCCGGGGCGCTCCGGGGGCCGTCCCGGGGGTGGGCTTGACGGAGGCGGTGGTGCGGGCGGCGGGTTTCACCCCTCGCGGGTAGGGGCGCAGGTGGTGTAAGGAGCGCGCCATGCCTCGCTATTTCGAAGGGGATTTCCTCCCCCCCCAGGGCCGGTTCGCCATCTGTGTGTCCCGGTTCAACAGCTTCATCACGGAGGAGCTCTTGAAGGGCGCCGTGGACACGCTGGTCCGCCATGGCGTGAAGGACGACGCCATCGACGTGTACCGCTGCCCCGGCACCTATGAGCTGCCCGGCCTCACCCGCCGCGTGGCGGAGGGCGGCCAGTACGCGGGCCTGGTCATCCTGGGCGCGGTGATTCGCGGCGGCACCCCCCACTTCGACTACGTGGCCGGCGAGTGCGCCAAGGGCATCGGTTCGGTGGCGTTCAGCGCCGCGGCCGGGCCGAAGCCGGCGGCGGTGACGTTCGGCGTGCTCACGTGCGATACCGTGGAGCAGGCCATCGACCGCGCGGGCGTGAAGGCGGGCAACAAGGGCGCGGAGGCCGCGGTGGCCTGCATCGAGATGGTCAACCTCTTCGCGCGCATGACGGCCGCGGAGCGAAAGGGATAACCGCGATGGGCGCGCGCAGAACGGCACGAGAGCGAGCGCTGCAGGCGCTCTACCAGTTGGAGATGGCTCAGGGCGCCACGCGGGAGGCCCTGGATTCGGCGTGGGCCGCCTCCGCGGAGGAAGGCACCCCGGAGCCCGACGCGGTGAAGTTCGCCAAGGAACTGGTGGAGGGCGTGCAGGCGCACCGCGAGGAGATCGACGCGCTCATCGAGCGCCACAGCCACAACTGGCGCCTGGACCGCATGTCCCGCATCGACCGGAACGTGCTGCGGCTGGGCATCTTCGAGCTGAAGTACCGCCCGGACATCCCTCGCAAGGTGACCATCAACGAGGCGGTGGAGCTGGGGAAGAACTTCGGCAACGAGGAGTCGAGCGCCTTCGTCAACGGCCTCCTGGACCGCGTCGCGGTGGCGCTCGGGAAGCCGTGAGCCAGACGCAGACCCTGGACGTGGGCCTGGAGGGCCTGGACGCGCTGGCGGGGGTGGATGCCCTGTGCCTCTTCGTGGCCGAGGATGACCGCCCGCTGCCTTCCTCCGCGGGGTACGTGGACTGGCGGCTGTGCGGCGCCCTGTCGCGCGTGCTCCAGGGGGGCTTCTTCACCGGCGTGAAGGATGACTGGCTCCTCCTGCCGTCGGACGGGAAGCTGACCGTGCCGCGCATCTTCGTGGTGGGGTTGGGTTCGCGGAAGCGCCTGGACGGGGCCTCCCTGGGCGAGGCGCTCTCGGGCGCGGCGAAGGTGCTGAGCCGCGCGAAGGTGGAGTCGGTGGCCCTGGAGGTGCCGGGCGGGGTGGGGCTCAGCGACGCGGCTCGGGCGGAGGCGTATCAGAAGCAGTTCCTGCCCGCGTTCAAGGGGGGACGGGTGTCCCTCCTCGCGGACAAGGCGCTTGTCGGGTCGCTGTCATCCCGGAAGGGATGACGCGCAGCGTACCGGCGGGGCTTCTGCTAGCATCCGGCCCCCGAGGCGCGCGCGATGAAGTTCAAGGTGTTGATTGTCGAGGACTCCAAGGTGTCGCGCGAGCACATCGCCGCGACCGTGGAAGCCGTGGACGGCGTCGAGGCCGTCACCACCGCCAGTGGTTTCGAGGCGCTGAAGTTGCTGCCGCGCCAGCGCTTCGACCTCATCATCACCGACATCAACATGCCCGACATCAACGGGCTGGAGCTCATCAACTTCGTCAAGAAGAACCCCAACTACCGGGACGTGCCGCTCATCATCATCACCACCGAGGGGCGTGAGCAGGACCGCTCGCGGGGGCTGGCGCTGGGGGCGGAGGGGTACCTGGTGAAGCCGTTCCTGCCGGAGGACCTGGAGGCGCTCCTCAAGCGCTTCCTGAAGCCGCTGTGACGCCCGGAGGCAAGGCGCTGGCGGAGTTCGTCGCCGAGGCCACGGAGATCCTCGATGCGCTGGGCAGGGATCTGCTCGCGCTGGACGAGGCGCGCGAGCAGGAGGCGGATCCGGAGCACATCAACGGCATCTTCCGCGCGGCGCACTCGCTGAAGGGGTTGTCGGGGCTCTTCGGTCAGGAGCGCATCACCCAACTGGCGCACGCCGCGGAGGACTTGTTGGACCGGCTGCGGCTGGGGCGCCTCACGCTGGACAACCAGGTCCTGGACACGCTGGTGGACGCGCTGGACACGTTCCAGGCGCTGCTCGGGGAGGCGTCGCGGAGCGAGGAGGGCGCCGAGCTCACCCAGCGCACCCGTGACATGGAGGACCGGTTCGCGCGGCTGGGCTCGCCGCCACCCGCGGTGGAAGAGGATCCGCTGGAGCGGCTGGAGCTGGACGCGGCGGTGCGCGCCGTCTTCACCGAGTACGAAGAGCACCGGCTGCGCGAGAACGTGCGGCGCGGGGTGGCGCTGTGGCGCGTGCGCGCGGCGTTCGACCTCACGGACTTCGACCAGGGGCTCGCGGACCTGAACACGCGGCTCAAGCCCCTGGGAGAGGTGATCAGCACGCTCCCCTCGTCGCGGCCGGGCGGCGTGAACGGCATCGCGTTCGACCTCATCTTCGGCGCGAAGGTGGCTGCGCCGGCGCTGGAGGCGGGGCTCCAGGGCACCCCCGCGGAGCTGGCTCCGCTGGCCGTGCGTCCGCCGCAGCAGGGGCACGCCGGGGCCGTATTCGACGTCCCCGCGCCCCCGCCTCCCGAAGCTGTCGAGGCGGAGGCCCGTCCCCCGAAGCGCGGTGGCAAGAAGAAGGGCGGCCGTGCGAAGGCGCCCGCTCCGGGTGCCACGCCTGAGGCGCCGCCAGCGCCCGTGGACTCCCGGACCGCGTGGGCGCCCGGGACCGCGAGCTCCCCATCGCCCGGCGCGGTGCGCGCTGGGGCGCCGATGGTGTCCGGGCCTTCGAATGAGGTCGCGTCCGGGGCTCCGTCCGCCGGACCCGTGAGCACAGGGCTGTCGCTGTCACGGCGGTCGGAGGGCTCGGGCGTGTCGCGGTCGCCGGGCCTCACGGACACCGGCTCCTCACGGCCGCCGCCACAGTTGGAGACCGGGGACCTGGAGGCCGAAGATGGCGCTGGAGCGCCCTCCGCCCTGGCGCCGGTCTCGGGGGGAAATCCTCCGCGCATGCGGGCGGTGGGACCGCCCCCCACGGTGGTCGGACTCCAGGCCGCCGCGTCCGCGCCCCTGCCGGCCACGGGCCGTCCCCGGACGGAAGAGACGTCCCTGCGCTCGCTCACGCAGACGGTGCGCGTGGACATCGGCCGGCTGGACGGGCTCATCAACATGGTGGGCGAGTTGCTGCTCATCAAGGCCAACCTCCAGCGGCTGGCGGAGACGTCCCGGCAGGATGGGACGGTCGCGCTCTCCAAGCTCTTCGGCCAGGAGCTCTCACGCGAGACGCGGCAGCTGGAGCGCAAGCTGGAGGCGCTCCAGGAAGGCCTGCTCGAAGCGCGCATGGTCCCGGTGGGCCAGGTGTTCGACAAGCTCGCGCGGCTGGTGCGCAAGATCGCCCGCGAGGCCGGCAAGGAGATCGACTTCGTCAGCGCTGGCGGCGAGGTGGAGCTGGACAAGCTCATCGTCGAGGAGCTCAGCGACCCCCTGATGCACCTCATCCGCAACGCCATCGACCATGGCGCGGAGGGGCCGGAGGCGCGGCTCGGCGCGGGCAAGCCCCGGCGCGCGGTGGTGCGCCTGCGCGCGGAGCAGAAGGGCAACCACGTCGTCATCAGCGTGAGCGACGACGGCTCCGGCATCGACGAGGTGCGGGTGCGCGAGGTGGCCCTGTCGCGCGGGCTCGTCACCCCGTCCCAGGTGAGCGAGATGACGCGGCGCGAGCTGCTCAACCTCATCTTCCTGCCGGGCTTCTCCACCCGCTCCAGCGTCAGCGCGCTCTCCGGACGGGGCGTCGGCCTGGACGTGGTGAAGAACAACCTGGGCAACCTCTCCGGCATCATCGACGTGTGGAGCGAGCGCGGCCGGGGCACGGCCTTCCACCTGACGCTGCCGGTGACGCTGGCCATCGTGCGCGCGCTGGTGGTGGGCGTCAGCGGCCGCACCTACGCGGTCCCGCTCAACAGCGTGCTGGAGATCCTCTCCGTGCAGCCGCGCGACATCCGCACCGTGGAGCGCCGCGAGGTGTTGGACCTGCGCGGCCAGACGCTGCCCTTCCTGCGGCTGGGGCGGCTCTTCCACCTGCCGGAGCGCGAGGTGAACCGCCACTTCGTCGTGGTGGTGGGCCTGGCGCAGCAGCGCCTGGGCATCGCGGTGGATGAGCTGTTCGGCCAGCAGGACATCGTCACCAAGCCCCTGGGCGGCCGGCTGAGCAACGTGAAGGGCGTCTCCGGCGCCACCGACCTGGGCAACCGGCGCACCGTCCTGGTGCTGGATGTCGCGGAACTCCTGGAAGAAGGCATCGCGCAGGAGCGGCGCCGCGCGTAAGGCACCCGTGCCGGGGGGCTGATATCCTCCGCCGGGTGTCCCGTTTCGAAGCCCTGCTCGACGCGTTCTTCTACCGTCCGGACGAGGACGTCGGCGGTCTGCTGGACTTCGCTGCGGGCAGTGACGGGCTGGCCCCGAGCATCCTGGAGGAGGAGCCCACCGAGTACCTCGCCTTCCGCCTGGAGGCGGAGTGCTACGCGGTGCCCATCCTCGCGGTGCGGGAGATCTGCAAGGTGCCGCTGCTCACGGAGATCCCGCGCGCGCAGCCGCACCTGCTGGGCGTGATGAACCTGCGCGGCGAGCTGCTGCCCGTCTACGACGTCAAGCTGCGGCTGCGGCTCGCGGAGGTGCCTCCCGTGGTCGCGGGGCCGGATGCGGGCCTGCCTCCCCGGGCCGCGCGCATCCTGGTGCTCAAGACGGAGGATGGGCCCGCGGGCGTGTGGGTGGACTCGGTGGCGGGCGTGGTGCGGCTCAAGCCGTCCATGGTGGAGCTGTCACCCGCGGGGCTGCGAGGGGACCGCGACTGCGTGGCGGGGCTGGGGCGCAAGGGCTCGCAGCTCTACATCCTGTTGGACCCGGAGCAGGCGCTCACCCCATGACGGACCCCGTGAACCTGCTGGCCCGCCGTCCTCGCGGTGGCGGGCCCGACGACCCTCCTGCCCCCGACGCGGAGGCGCAGCTGTGCGCCTTCTTCGTGGGCAATGAGGAGTACGTGCTCGACATCATGCGCGTGGAGGAGATTCTTCCTCCCCAGCGCGTCATCCCCATCCCCCACGCCCCGGCCTTCGTGGAGGGGGTGTTGCACCTGCGCGGCGCGATGCTGCCGGTGGTGGACCTGCGCCAGCGCCTGCTGGGACAGGCGACCCCGGAGACCCGGCGCACGCGGATGCTCGTCTGCCGGCTGGGGACGCGACGCGTCGTGGCGCGGGTGGACCGCGTGGCGGAGGTGCTGCGCGTGCGCCGCGGCGACATCAAGCCCGCGCCGGCGCTCATGGCCGCGGGCCGCACGCCCTTCGTGGTGGGCGTGTGCGGGCCGCCGGAGCGGCTGCGGCTGCTGCTGGACCTGAAGGCGCTCCTGCGCGCGGAGCTGGAGCGGGAGTCACGGCCGCCGACAGCGACCTGAGGGGACCGTTTTCGTCGTGCGTCCCGGCGGTTTAACGGGGACGCCATGCGAGACCTGACCGGGCATCGAAAGGCGTTGGGGCTTCTCTACGTGTTCGTGCACGCGCTGACGCTCCTGGGCGCCGTCGGGCTGGGGGTCGTCACCTGGATGATGGTCCACATCGCCACGGGCCGCGTCGCGCACTCGCCCGCGGGGTATTCGGTCGCGATCTACGGGATGGTGGCGTTCACGGTCGCCGTCTTGTGGGTGGCGCTCGCCGGGCTGTCCCTGGGCATGGGGCTGCTGCGCGGGCAGTCCGTGTCCAGGGGCACGGCCACGGTGCTCGCCATCCTCGCGCTGGCCAACTTTCCGGTGGGGACGGTGCTCGGAATCTACTCCCTCTGGTTCTTCGGGCAGGAGGGGTGGGATTCTGGGCCCGAGGAGGCATGCGCGACCTGAGCGGACACCGGCGGACCCTGAGCCCCTTCTTCGTGGCGGTGCTCGGCCTCCGCCGGTTCGCCAGCCCGCGCCGCGTCATCGGCTGCCTCCGCGCGCCCTCCGTCGGGCAGGCCCGTATCGCGGACGCGGTGGCCATGACCCGCCTCTTGGTCCTCTCGCTGGCGCGGGCCTTCGCGGGGCGTGTCGTGCGCCAGCGGAGCGGCCGCCCCGTGCCCAGGTTGCTCGGACTGGCGCTCTCCGGGCTCTCGCTGACAGGATTCCCGCCAGGGACCGCGCTGGGGCTCGATGCCCCCGGGGCCCGCATCCCAGCGGCGGACCGCTTCTGGGCCCTGCCACCAGAGGAGGACGGCGGATGAGCGACACGGTGCGGTCTCCCGAAGTGCTGGAGGAGGCGCGCTACCGGGCGTTGCAGGCGGTGGATCCGCGCACGCCAGGGGCCCTGGAAACCCTCACGCAGGGACTGCACGACGAGAGCTGGCGCGTGCGGCACGCGGCCGCGGAGGGCTTGCGCCGCGTCCCGGACGCGCCAGGAGTCACCGCCCGGCTCATCTCCGTCCTGGGCGAGCGGGGCGAGACAGGCGCGCGCAACGCGGCGGCCGAGGCGCTTGCCGGCATGGGGCCCGTGGCGCTGCGTCCGCTGGTGCGCCTGCTGGAGCACGAGGATCCGGATCAGCGCAAGCTTGCGGCGGACATCCTGGGACAGCTGGGTCGCCCGGAGGTGGAGGACGTGCTGCTGCGCGCGCTCTCCGACGTGGACCTCAACGTGCGCGTGGCCGCGGCGGAAGCGCTGGGCCGGCTGGGCGGGGACGCCGCGGCGCGGGCGTTGGAGTCACTGCTGGACGCACCCACGGCCCTCTTGCGGCTGGCGGCGCTGGAGGGCCTCGCGTCGCTCAAGCGCGCGCCGCCCCTGGCGCGGGTGATGGCGCTGGTGGAGGACCCGGGCCTGCAACGCAGCGCCTTGCGGCTGTTGGGGCTGCATCCCCCAGGCGTGTCCACGGAGCGCATCTGTCGGGCCCTGGCCTCTCCGGTGCGTTCGGTGCGCGAGGCCGCCTTCGTCGCGTTGGGCACCCAGGCGGGAGGGCTGGGGCCCTATGAGCGGGGCGAACTGGACGCGGTCGCGCGCGCGGTGGTGGGCGGCATTCCGGAAGTGACGGAGCGGGTGGCGCAAGCGCTGGATGGCGAGGACGTGCAGGTGCGGGCCGGCGCGCTGGTGGTCGCGGGGGCGCTGGGAGAAGCGTCGCTCGCGGTGGCGGTGGCGGAGGTGGCGCGCGAGGACCGGCTCCTGCGCGAGGTGCTCTTCACCCTGGGACAGCTGGGGCCGGAGGGACGGCGGCTGCTGCTGGGCAACATGGGGACGCTGTCCCTGCCCGCGCGCACGGTGGCGGCCGAGGCGCTGGTGCTGCTGGTGGATGCGACGTCGGTGCCGGAGCTGTGCGCGCTCCTGGAGTGGGCGGAGGATGACCTGCGCACGGTGGTGGTGCGGGCGCTGGGGCGCACGCGCTCGCCGGACGCCGTGGCGCCGCTGGTGGCGCTGCTCGCGGATCCTTCCCTGTCGGGGATGGCGTCGCGCGCGCTGGAGCAGCTGACCGTGGGCCACCCGCTGGTGGCGCTGGCCGCGCTGGAGGCGGCGGTGGAGCAGCGCACGACGCCCGCGGCGGTGGCGGTGCTGGGGCGGCTGGGCGGTGCGCGGGTGCTGCCCCTCTTGCGGCGGCTGGCGCGCGACGAGGACGCTGCGTGGCGCGCGGCGGCGGTGGAGGCGGCGGGCAGGGCGGATGGCGAGACGGGCCAGGAGCTGGCGCGCGGCGCGCTGGCGGACGAGTCCGCGAAGGTCCGCGTCGCCGCGGTTCGCTCCCTGGGGCAGCAGAAGGGGACGGAGACGTCGAACTTCCTGGCGCTCGCGCTGAAGGACGAGGACCGCGCCGTGCGCCTGGCCGCGGTGGAGGCGGTGGGGGGCGTGGGGGCGAAGGACCGTTCAGAGGACCTGGAGGCGCTGGTGCGCCACGGCGACGGCGCGCTCGCGGTGCTGTCGGTGCGGGCCCTGGCGAAGCTGGGGACGGTGGGGCCGGGCGTGCTGTGGGACGCGCTGAGCCACCCCGACGCGGAGGTGGTGAAGGCGGCGCTCGCGGCGCTGACGTCGGCGGAGGCGAGCGCGGATGGGGCGGCGCTGGCGGTGTCGCTCCTGGGCCACCCCCGGTGGGATGTCCGTGCGGCGGCCGCGCGCGTGCTGGGCGGCCTGGACCGTCCGGAATGCCTGCCCGCGCTCCAGCAGGCCCTCTCGGTGGAGCACGATGGGCTGGCCCGGGTCGCGTTGTCGGACGCGGTGGCCCGGCTGTCGGGGCGTTGAGGAGGGCGCGCGGATGCCACGCTTCGACGAGGGTCGCCCGGAGATGACGCTGGAGGAGTTCCGGCTGCTGCGCGACCACGTCTACGCGCACTGCGGGATCCTCATCCACGAGAACATGAAGTTCGTGATGGAGCGCAGGCTGTGGCCCCGGCTGGAGGCACTGGGGCTCCAGGACTTCGGCGCGTACCACCGCTACCTGCGCTACGACGTCCAGCGCCACGCGGAGCTGGAAGCGGCGGTGGAGTCCCTCACCACGCACGAGACGTACTTCTTCCGCGAGCCCGCGCAGCTCAAGGCCTTCTGCGAGGAGCTGCTTCCCATCCTGGAGAAGCGCAACGCGCACACGCGCCGTCTGCGGTTGTGGTCCGCGGGGTGTTCCTCCGGAGAAGAGGCGTACACGGTGGCGATGCTGTTGAAGGAGAGCGGCCGCTTCGATGACTGGGACGTGGAGGTGTACGGCACGGACCTGTCGCGCCGGGTGCTGACGGTGGCCCGCCGCGCCGAGTACGGCCCCAGCGCCCTGCGCGCGACCCCCCCGGAGCTGCTGGAGCGCTACTTCGTCCCCGCGGGGGTGAACCGCGTCCGTGTGCGCGACGACGTGAAGGCGTGGGTGAGCTTCGGCCATCACAACCTGTCGGACGTGGCGGCGAGCCAGCTGGTGCCGCGCACCGACGTCGTCTTCTGCCGCAACGTGATGATCTACTTCGACCTGGCCGCGCGCCGCCGGGTGTTGGGCGTCATCCGCGACCGGCTCTGTCCGGGGGGCTACCTGCTCCTGGGCCACGCGGAGAACCTGCTCAGCCTGGGCGCGGACTTCGAGCTGGTGCATCTGAAGGGCGACCTGGTGTACCGCCGGCCGGAGCTTCCGTCCTTGGAGGGGCGCTGATGGGGCGTCCGCTCACGGTGCTCGTCATCGACGACTCGGCCACCAACCGCCGAACGCTCACCACGTTGCTGGAGTCCTCCGCGGACGTGGAGGTGCTGGACTGGGCGCAGGACGGCGAGGAAGGCCTCAAGAAGGTCCTGGAGCTGAAGCCGGACGTGGTGACGCTGGACCTGGAGATGCCCCGCCTGGGGGGACACACCTTCCTGCGCCTGCTGATGCGCGTGTCCCCCACGCCCGTCATCGTCATCTCCAGCTACGCGCACAAGTCGGATGTGTTCAAGGCGCTGGAGCTGGGCGCGTTCGACTTCATCGCCAAGCCGCCCCGGGGCACGCCCGAGGCACTGGAGGGCCTGCGGCGCGAGCTGCTGGACAAGGTGCGCGCGGCCCGCCACGTGAAGTCCGGCGGACGCCATGGCGCCGCGCTGCGCAGCGCCGTGCTCTCCGGAGAAGCGCCGCAGGTCATCGCGGTGGGGGCGTCCACGGGCGGACCTCCGGCGGTGCAGCGGCTGCTGGAGGGGCTGTCCGCCGAGCCGGCCGTCAGCGTGCTGGTGGGCCAGCACATGCCCTCGCAGTTCACCCGGGCCTTCGCGGAGCGCCTGGACCGCATCGGGCCCTTCACGGTGACGGAGGCACGCGAAGGCGACGTGGTGGCGCCGGGCCACGTCTACATCGCGCCGGGCGGGCGGCACCTGCTGCTGACGGAGCGCTCGGGGCGGATGGAGCTGCGCACGCCATCCCCCGTGTCCGCGGACAAGTACGCCCCGTCGGTGGACCGGCTCTTCGAGAGCGCGGCGGAGGTGCTGGGTTCACGCGCGGTGGCGGTGGTGCTGACGGGGATGGGGGCGGACGGAGCCCAGGGCGTGCGCGGCGTCCGGCGCGAGGGCGGGGAGACCTGGGCCGAGTCCGAGGACACGGCGGTGGTGTTCGGCATGCCCAAGGAGGCCATCGCCACGGGGGCGGTGACGCGCGTGCTTCCATTGGACGACATCGGCTCGGAGCTGGCCGCGCTGGTGCGCCGCCGCCGTCAGTCGTCCGGACAGTGAATCGGTGGTTGCCGGACAGGCCGCGTCACAATCCCGGGCCCGGCGGCGCGCGGGTGTTAGTGTCGGGGGCATGTCGCAGCAGCCGATCCGCGCGTTGGTGGTGGATGACTCGCAGGCCATGCGCCGCAGCATCATGTACGCGCTTCAGCGTCTGGCGGGCGTGGTCTGCGTCGAGGCGCAGGATGGCGTGGAGGGGCTGAAGAAGCTCTCCACGCAGGGCCGCTTCGATCTGGTGATGACGGACATCAACATGCCGTTGATGGACGGGCTGAAGCTCATCCACCACATCCGTCAGACGGAGGAGCACCGGGCCGTGCCCATCGTCGTCGTGACGACGGAGGGCGCGGACGCGGACCGCGCGCGGGCCATGGCGCTGGGGGCCACGGCCTACCTGGTGAAGCCCGTGCAGGCCCGGGTGGTGCTGGACACGGTGAAGGAACTGCTGAAGCTCGGCTGAGCTTCGCGAAGGGTCCTAGGGCACGCATGGAACCGGCGCTGGACGTCGAGGGGTTGGAGAAGACGTACGGCGCGGTGCGGGCGGTGCGTGGGCTCACCTTCCAGGTGGCGCCCGGCGAGGTGCTGGGCCTCGTGGGGCCCAACGGCGCGGGGAAGACGTCCACGCTCCGGTGCCTCGCTGGCATCCTGCCGCCGTCCGTGGGGCGCGTGCGGGTGGCGGGGCATGACCTGTCGGAAGCGCCCGTGGAAGCGAAGCGGCGGTTGGCCTTCCTGCCGGACGAGCCGCGCTTCTTCGAGTACCTCACCGTCTGGGAGCACCTGAACTTCACCGCGCGCCTCTACGGCGTGGAGGACTGGGAGGAGCGGGGCCGCGCGCTCCTGGGGGAGATGGAGCTGACGGGCCGGGAGAAGTCGCTGCCCGGCGAGCTGTCGCGCGGGATGAAGCAGAAGCTGTCCATCGCGTGCGGCTTCCTGCACCAGCCGCGGCTGATCCTCCTGGACGAACCGCTGACGGGGTTGGATCCGCTGGGCATCCGCCGGATGAAGGCGTCGCTGCGCCGCCGCGCGGAGGAGGGCACTGCGCTGGTGCTGTCGTCGCACCTGCTTCCGCTGGTGGAGGAGCTGTGCCACCGGCTGCTCGTCATCGCCGGAGGCCGCGCGGTGGCGCTGGGCTCGCTGCCGGAGATCCGTGAACAGATGGCGGGTGGTGCGGGGGACGGCGCGTCGCTGGAGGAGCTGTTCGTGCGCATCACCAGCGCGGCCGCGGAAGCGACGGGGCCCGGGGACTCGTGAGCTTTCCGGGCGCGGTGGCGTTCCTCTGGGTGAGGACGTGGCGCAACCGGGTGGTGCGTCAGGTGCGGCGGCTCAAGCACCCGCGCTACCTGCTGGGCGCGCTGGTGGGGCTCGCGTACCTGTACTCGCTCGTGGGCCGCAGCGTGTTCGTGGTGGGGACGGGGCGCGCGGTGTCCCCGAACGCGAAGCTGTTCGCGGAGCTGTCGCTGGAGGTGTCGGTGCTGGGCACGCTGGTGACGGCGTGGGTGCTGGGCGCGGACCGGCCCGCGCTGACCTTCACGCAGACGGAGGTGCAGGCCTTCTTCCCCGCGCCCGTCACGCGCCGGGCGCTGCTGCACTACAAGCTCCTGCGAGGCTTGTTGAGCGCGGGGCTGGCGGCGCTGGCGGCGACGCTCTTCGTGGGGCGCTTCACCAGCTCCCGTCCGGAGCTCTTCTTCCTCGGGGCGTCGCTGGCCATGGGGACGCTGTACCTGCATGGCACGGCGGCGTCGTTCGTGCGCGCCTGGCTCGTGTCCCAGGGGCGCTGGGGCGGCGCCGTGCGCTGGGCGGTGGTGGCGCTGGTGCTCGTGGCGGCGGTGGGGACGCTGCTGTCCACGCTGGATGCGCACCCGTGGCCCGCGGACGCCTCCGCGCCGTTCGCCGTGCGCGAGTGGCTGCGGGATGTCCTCGACGCGCCCGGCCCCCGCGCGGTGCTGTGGCCGGGCCGCGCGCTGGTGGCCCCCGCGATGGCGCACAGCGGACAGGAGTTCCTGCGCTACCTGCCCGCGGCGCTGGCGCTGCTCGCGGCGCACTACGCCTGGGTGCTGGCGGTGGAGGTCCCCTTCGAGGACTCGGCGGTGGCGAGCGCGGACGCGCGGACGCGTCAGCGGGCGGAGCGGGGGAACCGGGCCGCGCGTGTGGGGGCCATCCACGTGGGCCGGGTGCCCTTCGTGCTGGGGCCTCGGGGGCGTCCAGAGGTCGCGCTCCTGTGGAAGAACCTCATCGCGCGCAGGCGGATGGGCAGCGGGCTGGTGATGCTGCTGGCCTTCGTGGTGCTGGGGGCGACCCTCGCGCTGGTGATGGGCGACACGCGCCTGTTCGCCAACAGCCGCGAGTTCCTGGGCCCCATGGCGCTGATGG
Source organism: Corallococcus silvisoli (assembly GCF_009909145.1). Classification (NCBI taxonomy): domain Bacteria; kingdom Pseudomonadati; phylum Myxococcota; class Myxococcia; order Myxococcales; family Myxococcaceae; genus Corallococcus; species Corallococcus silvisoli. Next base: position 50,885 of record NZ_JAAAPJ010000029.1, on the reverse strand, counting down.
TCGCGGTGGCCATGGCCGTGATTGGCCCGAGCGCGTTCCGGACGGACCTGCGGATGGACCTGCCCAAGCTGGAGCTGCTGCGCGCGCTGCCGCTCACGGGGCGGCAGGTGGTGGGCGCGGAGCTGGCCGCGTCCGCGCTGACGTTGGGCGCGGCGCAGTGGGTGATGCTGGCCGTGGCGGGCGTGCTGGGCGTGGGCTCGGACGACGTGACGCTCGCGCAGTGGTCCACGCCGGTGGTGCTGGGGCTGCTTTCGGTGTTGCCGGCGCTGGGGCTCGCGGGGTTGTTCGTGCAGAACGCGGCGGTGGTGCTGCTGCCCGCGTGGATTCCGGCGGACTCGGAGCGGGCGCGCGGCGTGGAGGCGCTGGGGCAGCGGCTGCTCACGCTGGTGGGCACGCTGGTGGTGACGTTCCTGGGACTGTTGCCCGCGGGCGTGGTGGCCCTCCTCGTGGGCTACCCGCTGTTCACTGTCGTGGGGCGCTGGGCCGTCCCGCTCGCGGGCCTGGCGGCGGCCGGAGCACTCTTCGCGGAGGTGGCGCTGGGCGTCGCCGTCCTGGGCCGTGCCTTCGAGCGGCTGGACGTCTCCGAAGAGCAGGCGAACGAAGCGTGAACGCGAGCACGAAGGGAGCATCTCCATGAAGGTCGGCTTCATCGGATTGGGAAACATGGGCGAGCCCATGGCGAAGAACCTGCTCGACGCGGGTCATCAGCTCACCGTCTGGAACCGCACCGAGTCCAAGGCCGCGCCGTTGAAGCAGCAGGGCGCGCGCGTGGCGAAGACGCCCGCGGACGCCGCGCGTGACGCGGAGGCCGTGGTGTCGATGCTGGCGGATGACCACGCCGCGGAAGGTGCCGTCCTGGGGAAGGACGGCGTCGCCAGCGCGCTGCCGAAGGGCGCCATCCACGTCTCGTCCAGCACCATCTCCGTCGCGCTGTCGGAGCGGCTGGCGAAGGCGCACGCGGAAGCCGGGCAGGGCTACGTCGCCGCCCCCGTCTTCGGCCGCCCCGAGGCCGCCGCGGGCAAGCAGCTCTGGGTCATCACCGCCGGCCCCAAGGCCCAGGTGGAGCGCGTGCGTCCGCTGCTCACGGCCCTGGGGCGCGGCCTCACGGAACTGGGCGAACGGCCCTCCGCCGCCAACACGGTGAAGCTCTCCGGCAACTTCCTCATCGCGTCGATGATGGAGTCCCTGTCGGAGGCGTTCGCGCTCGCGGAGAAGTGCGGCGTGGAGCGCGCGGCGTTCCTGGACGTCTTCAAGGCCGTCTTCGCCCGCTCGCCCATCTTCGAGAACTACGCGGCCACCATCGCGAAGGGGCAGTACACGCCCGCGGGCTTCGCGCTGCGCCTGGGCCTCAAGGACATGACGCTGGCGCTGGAGGCGGGCCGTGGCGCGGAGGTGCCGCTGCCGTTGGCCAGCCTCCTGCGCGACCACTTCCTCACGGGCGTGGCACAGGGCCGCGGCGACGAGGACTGGTCCGCGCTGGGCGCGCTCGCGCAGGAGCGCGCGGGCATCCGGAAGAAGGCATGAGGGGGCAGGGGCCCTCCATGTGGGAAGGCCCCTGCTTCTCGGAGGGCCTCACTTCTTCTTTCGCAGCACCTCCGCGGGAAGGTTGCGGCGCTCCGCCGTCAGGAAGACCGACAGCACCATCACCAGGGGGTTGGGCAGCACGACGAGGATGAGGATGAGGATGAGCCGGCAGGCGCGGATGAGCCTGCGCGGCCCCGCCTTGAGGACGCGCCAGCAGGCGCGCCCCGCGTTCGAGAGAAAAGACATGCGGACTCCATGAACGGAGAAACCTTCCAGGGACGGGGCCTCTGGACGGGCTCAGTGCAGGAGCGCTCGATGGAGGAGGAAGCGCCGCCGGGGCGGCCCGGGGAGCTGGGGCCGCCGGGCGACACGGTGGACGGCTGCCCGTACGCGGGCAGGGCCGGGGCGCGGCGCCGGGGCGCTGAGCCGCGCGGGGGGCTTCACCTCGCGGGGGCGTGCCTGGGGGGCGCGCCGCTCGACCCAGGCCGCGACGGCCGCCTGGGGCACGGGCAGCGGATGCGCTGACGCACCGGCCCCCAGGGCCAGCGCGACGCACGCCAGCGCCAACCTCAGCCAGCGAGCCATCCGGTGCGCATGCCAGGACACGGGACCAACGTAGCCAGGACGCCGCGCGGGTCAAACCCCCCGTCAAAAAAGAAGGGCCTCCCGGGAACGCATCCACGGGAGGCCCTGGGTCATCGGCGCATCCTGCCCACCGGCCGTTAGAAGGCGGCGGAGCCCGGCACGCGCGGGTAGGGGATGGCGTCGCGGATGTTCTGCAGGCCGCACATGTAGACGATGAGCCGCTCGAACCCGAGCCCGAAGCCCGCGTGCGGCACGGTGCCGTAGCGGCGCAGGTCGCGGTACCACTGGTAGTGCTCGGGGTTGAGGCCGAACTTCCGCATGCGCGCATCCAGCACGTCCAGGCGCTCCTCGCGCTGGCTGCCGCCGATGATCTCGCCGATGCCCGGGGCGAGCACGTCCATCGCGGCCACGGTCTTCCCGTCCTCGTTGATGCGCATGTAGAAGGCCTTGATGGCCTCCGGGTAGTTCATCACCACCACGGGCCGGCCCACGTGCTCCTCGGTGAGGTAGCGCTCGTGCTCGGTCTGGAGGTCCTTGCCCCACTCCGGCGTGTACTCGAACTTCTTCTTCGCCTTCTGGAGGATGGAGATGGCGTCCGTGTAGTCGATGCGCTCGAAGCTGGAGCCGATGAACTTCTCCATCCGCTCCGTGACGCCCTTCTGCTGGCGCTCCTCGAAGAACTTCATGTCCGGCGCGCACTCGTCCAGCACGGCCTTGAACACGTACTTGAGGAACCGCTCCGCCAGCGCCGCGTCCTCGTTGAGGTCCGCGAAGGCGATCTCCGGCTCAATCATCCAGAACTCGGCCAGGTGCCGCGTGGTGTTGCTGTTCTCCGCGCGGAACGTGGGGCCGAACGTGTAGACCTTGGACATGGCCAGGCAGTACGCCTCCACGTTCAGCTGCCCGGACACGGTGAGGTAGGCCTCCTTGCCGAAGAAGTCCTTGCCCCAGTCAATCTTGCCGTCCGGACCGCGCGGCGGGTTGCTGGCGTCCAGCGTGGACACGCGGAACATCTGCCCGGCCCCCTCCGCGTCGCTGGCGGTGATGATGGGCGTGTTGACCCAGCAGAAGCCCTCGGTGTGGAAGAAGCGGTGCACCGCCTGCGCGGCCGCGTTGCGCACGCGGGTGATCGCCCCGAAGGTGTTGGTGCGCACGCGCAGGTGCGCCACCTCCCGCAGGAACTCCAGCGAGTGCTGCTTCGGCTGGATGGGGTAGGTGTCCGGATCATCCACCAGGCCCAGCACCTGGACCTCGTCCGCCTGCACCTCGAAGGACTGCCCCTTGCCCTGGGACTGCACGAGCGTGCCGCGGCAGATGACGGAGGCGCCCGCGCTGAGGCGAAGGACCTCCTTCTCGTAGTTGGGCAGCGAATTGGGCGCGACGACCTGGATGGGGTCGAAGACCGACCCGTCGCTCACGTTGACGAAGCTGATGCCCGCCTTGGAGTCGCGGCGCGTCCGCACCCAGCCGCGCACCTCCACCTTCGAGCCCGCCTCGATGGCCCCCGACAGGGCCTTCTTCACACTCACGACCTGCATGGTGCTCTCCCTCTGCTCCAGACCGGGAAGGCGAGTTAGTCGCGCCCGGGCCCGAGGGCAAGCACCGAGCGAGTCCCACCCCACCTTGGGCCCCTCCCACCAGGGCCGCCCGGTCAGGTGGGGGAGGGCGCCGGCCGTCCAGGCCTTCGACGCGCCAAGACTTGTTGCCCGCGTGTCCTACCTCCCGCTAAGAGTCCGAAGAGCCATGGCGATGAACGAGCGTTACGAGCCGCAGTCGATTGAAGGAAAGTGGCAGACCCGCTGGGAGCAGGAGGGCCTCTTCCGGGCAGGCAGGCGCCCGGATGCCCCCAAGAAGTACGTCCTGGAGATGCTGCCGTACCCCAGTGGCCAGATGCACATGGGGCATGTGCGCAACTACCTCATCGGGGACGTCTACGCGCGCTACTACCAGATGCGCGGCTTCGACGTGCTGCACCCCATGGGCTGGGACGCCTTTGGCCTGCCGGCGGAGAACGCGGCCATCAAGGACGGCGTCCACCCGGCCATCCGCACCCGCGAGAACATCGAGTCGTTCAAGGCGGAGATCAAGACGCTCGGCTACAGCTACGACTGGACGCGCGAGGTCAACACCAGCCAGCCGGAGTACTACCGCTGGAACCAGTGGTTCTTCCTCCAGATGCTGGAGCGCGGGCTCGTCTATCGCCGCTTCAGCAAGGTGAACTGGTGTACCGGCTGCCTCACCGTCATCGCCAACGAGCAGGTGAAGGACGGCCGCTGCGAGCGCTGCGACTCGGAGGTGCAGGACAAGGAGATGCCCGAGTGGGCGTTCCGCATCACGCGCTACTCGCAGGACCTGCTCGACGCGCTCGACACGCTGAAGGAGTGGCCGGAGCGCATCACCGCGGCCCAGCGCAACTGGATTGGCCGCTCGGATGGCGCGGAGGTGGACTTCCGCGTGCAGGGGCATGACGCCGCCCTGCGCGTCTTCACCACCCGCGTGGACACGCTCTTCGGCTGCACCTACGTGGTGCTCGCGCCGGACCACAAGCTCGTCGCGCAGGTGACGACGGCGGAGCGCCGCGCGGACGTGGACGCGTTCGCGAAGAAGATGGCCGCGCAGAACAAGACGGAGCGGCTGGGCGAGGACGCGGAGAAGGAAGGCGTCTTCACCGGTGGCTACGCGGTGAACCCCGTGACGGGCCAGCCGGTGCCCATCTGGATCGCCAACTTCGTGGTGAGCGACTACGGCACCGGCGCGGTGATGAGCGTGCCGGCGCACGACGCGCGCGACTTCGCCTTCGCGCGCAAGTACGCGCTGCCCGTGCGCGTCGTGATCCAGCCGGCGACGGGCGACAAGCTCGGGGCGGGGGAGACGCTGACGGAGGCGTACACGGACGACGGCGTGCTCGCGGACTCCGGTGACTTCACCGGCATGCCGTCCGCGGAGGCGCGCAAGAAGCTGGCCGCGAAGCTGGAGTCGCAGGGGCAGGGCAAGGCCACGGTGACGTACCGCCAGAAGGACTGGGGCTTCAGCCGCCAGCGCTACTGGGGCACGCCCATCCCCATCGTCTACTGCGAGAAGTGCGACCCGGAGCGCAAGGGCATCCCCGTGCCGTTGGAGCAGCTCCCGGTGCGGCTGCCGGACATCGACACGCAGGCGGTGCTCACCGGCAAGGGGGAGCCGCCGCTCGCGAAGGTTGCGTCCTTCGCCAACACGACCTGCCCCAAGTGCGGCGGCCCCGCGCGCCGGGAGACGGAGACGATGGACACCTTCGTCGACTCCTGCTGGTACTTCGCGCGCTACCTGTCGCCGAAGTACGACGCCGCGCCCTTCGACCCGAAGGAAGCGCAGCGCTGGCTGCCGGTGGACGTGTACGTGGGCGGCCCCGAGCACGCCGTGATGCACCTGCTCTACTTCCGGTTCTGGACCCGCGTGATGAAGCTGCTCGGGTTGTCGCCGGTGGACGAGCCCGTCACGCGGCTCATCACCCAGGGCATCGTCAACGGCGCGGACGGCCGGAAGATGGGCAAGCGCTACGGCAACGGCGTGGCCCCGTCCACCATCGTGCAGAAGTATGGGGCGGACACCGCGCGCACCTACGTGCTCTTCGCGGGCCCGCCGGAGCGCGACTTCGACTGGTCCCACGAGCAGGTGGAGGGCGTCTTCCGCTTCCTCAAGCGCGTGTGGACGCTGGCCGCGACGCACCAGGCGTCGGTGGCGGGGGCCACGCATGACGGCCCCTACGAGGGCAAGGCGCTGGAGACGCGCCGCGCGGCGCACAAGTGCGTCAAGCGCGTGAGCGAGGCCATCGAGCGCCTGTCCTTCAACACCGCCGTCGCCGGCGTCATGGAGTGCGTGAACGCGCTCTACGCGGTGGGCACGCCGGAGACGCCCGCGGAGAAGGCGGCCATGGCGGAGGCGATGCGGCTGCTCGCGCGCATCCTCACCCCGTTCGCGCCGCACATCGCGGACGAGCTGGCGGAGGCCTACGGCGCGAAGGCGTCCACCGTCACGGAGGCCTGGCCGGAGTTCGACCCCGCGCTCGTGGTGGACGACGTGATTCCGTACGCCGTGCAGGTGAACGGCAAGCTGCGCGCGGAGGTGCGCGTGGCGGCGGACGCGGGTGAGGCGGACGTGCGCGCGGCGGCGGAGGCGGACGACAAGGTGAAGGCCGCCCTCGAAGGCAAGACGCTGCGCAAGTTCGTCTTCGTCCCCAAGCGGCTGGTGAACTTCGTCGTCGGCTGACGAAAGAAGAGAGGGAGGCGCGGTGCCCGCGGAAGTGCTCGTCATGTGCTCCTCCTGCGGGCGCCCCCAGTCGGCGGCCCGGCGCCGCTGTGCCTTCTGTGACGCGGAGCTGCCAGAGGCCCCCCTGCCGCCCCTGGCCCCGCCACCACAGTCCCCGGGTCGTCCCCCGCTGTCGTTGGACCTGGGCAACCGGCGTGCCCTGGTGGTGAGCGGCGATCGCCTGTCATTCCAGGGACGTCCCGGCGGAGGCCCCCCGCTCGACGTGGCGTGGGCGCGGGTGCGGCGGCTGGAGTGGCGCACGCGCCCCTATCTGGAGGCGCTGGGTCTGCTCGCCTTCACCGCGCTGGGGCTCTGGGCGCCAGCGCGGGAGGTGCGGCTCATGGCCCTGGTGGCGGGGGCTCTCGGGCTGCTGCTGACGGCGCTGTACCGCCATCACGGCCTCACCGTGGAGGTGGAGGACGGCACCCGGCTGAGGTGGCCGCTGGGCATGGCGCTGAGGGGCTCGGCCCGCGAGGCGCGCCTCAAGGCGGCCCGGGCGGCGTTGGAGGACACGGGGCGTGAGCGAGGCGTGCCGCTGGCCAGCCCCGGCGCTTGACGGAGGATCGCCGCCGGGTAGGGTGCGCGCCCATGCGGCCCTCGAGGAACGTGGTGCGGGTGGGTGCGGTGAAGGCGTTCCGCTGGGGCGTGGCCGCGGCGGCGCTGCTGGGCGCCGGGTGCGGCTACCGCTTCACGCCGTGGGGCTCGGCACTGCCAGCGGGCGTGGGACAGGTGTGCGCGCCCATCTTCGCCAACGACACGCCAGAGCCCGCGCTGGAGAACCTCTTCACGCGCTACCTGCGCCAGCAGCTCGTTCAGGCGGGCCGGTTGGCCAGCGCTCCAGGCTGCACGTCCACGATTGAAGGGGCGGTGCTGAACGTCTGGGCGTCCCCGACCATCGTCGTCGGCAACTACCGTGTCTCCACGACCGTGCGTCTGCGCCTCTTGAAGGAGGGGCAGCTGCTCGGGGAGACGGTGGTCTCGGGAACGGAGGATTACCTCCAGGGCCGGGGCGGCGTCCTGGAAGCGGAGGCCAACCGTCAGGCCGCGCTCGCACGTCTGGCTGAGACGCTCATGCGCGACGGATACGACCGGTTGGCCAGCACCTGGTGAGGACCGGGGAACCCGGTCCTCGACGCTCGGTGTGCTTCAGGAGACGGCTAGGCCTTCTTCGCGGCGGCCTTCGCCAGCCGGGAGATGCGGCGCGCTGCGGTGCGCTTGTGCAGGACGCCCTTGCTGGCCGCCTTGTTGAGGGTCTTGGAAGCCGCCTTGAGCGCATCCGTCGTCTTCGTACCGTCCTTAGAGGCAATGGCCTCGCGGGCGGACTTGACGGCGTCCTTCACCGAGGTCCGGACATTGACGTTCCGGGCGCGGCGCTTCAGGGACTGGCGGTAACGCTTCTCTGCGGACTTGGTGTTCGCCAAGGCAATGCTCCAGCGGAAGGCAAGGCAAGGAAAAAGAGGGGCCGTCCTTACTGCGATGCCCCCGTTGCGTCAAGGCACGCGTGCGATCGCGATCAGGATTTCCGGTTCCGGAGGGCCCGGGAAGGCCTCCGGAAGGGGCGCGACGCCGCTCGCGGGAAGAATCATGCCGGCGGGGCGGCGTATTCCCACTTCAGCCCGGCGGGATCCAGGAACTGGAAGCCGGAGGGGGTGGCCGACCCCGGCACCAGCCGCTGGGGGTGGTGCGCGAGGAACAGCCCCTGGAGCCGGGCGACGGCCGCCTCCGAGGGGGCCTCCAGCGTCAGGGCCACCGGGGGCCCACCGGCCCCAGCCGGGGCGCCCGGCGTGAAGACGAGCCCCAGGCCCGCGCCTGTATAGGCCGCCGTGCCCTCGGGGGAGCGGGTGGGGGTCCAGCCCAGCCAGGAGGCCATGGAGTCCCAGAAGGCCCGCTGGGCCTCCACGTCCGGCACGGCCAGGCGCAGGGTGGCCACGGCCGCGCGGGGCAGGTGGGCGGGCGGGGGAAGCGCCTTCTCCACGGCCTTCGCGGCCTGCCAGTGGCGCTCCATGTGATCCAGGGTCGCGCCGCCGAAGGGGACCTGCTCCTCGTGCAGCTTCGCCTCGATGTACTGGAAGCGGCTGGTGAAGCGGCGGGTGGCCATGCGCAGCGCGTCCTCCGCCGGCGTCTTCACGAAGCGGGCGAGGTTCGCGAGCGAGAACAGCACATCCCCCAGCTCGTGCTCGATGGCGTCCCGTCCGCCGGACGCGATGGCCTCGTCCAGCTCGCGCAGCTCCTCGTCCAGCTTGCCGCGCACCCCGGCGAGGTCCGGCCAGTCGAAGCCGATGCGGCTGGCCTTCTCCGTGAGCCGCTCGGCGCGCAGCAGGGAGGGGGCCGCGGTGGGCACTCCGTCCAACACCGAACCCGCACGCCCCGTCTTCTTCTTGCGCTCCTCCGCCTTCAGCTGCGCCCAGTTGGCCAGCACCTGCTCGGCGCCCTTCACCTGCTGATCCCCGAAGACGTGCGGGTGCCGGCTGGTGATCTTGTCGCTGATGGCCGCGCACACGTCCGCCATCGTGAACTCGCCCAGCTCCGCCGCCAGCTGCGCGTGGAAGACGATCTGGAAGAGCAGGTCTCCCAGCTCTTCGCACAACGGCCGCCAGGGGCCGCCGTCGGAGACGCGGTCCATCTCGTCCAGGACCTCGAATGCCTCCTCGGTCAGATAGGGGCGCAGCGAACGCAGGTCCTGCTCGCGGTCCCACGGGCAGCCGCCCTCGGCCCGCAGCCGCCGCATGATCTCCACCAGCCGTTCCAGCTCATTTCCAGGCGCCGCCATGTATCCACTCCCGTGCAGTCTGCCGCCGCGGGCTCCTGTAGCACGGGGCCCGGGCACGCCATGATTTCGTGTCGTCCGCGCTGTCGCCTATCATCGGACGTCCGGATGCTCCGCTCGTTCCTCGGCCTGTGTTGCAGCTTCGTGCTGCTTGTCCCCGCGCGTGCCCCTGCCTTGACGCAGGACGCGCCCACGCGCATCCAGGAGACCTACCTGGGGGACCCGGAGCCGGACCCCAGCTCCTTCCAGGCCTCGGACGATGATCCGGAGACCGACCCGCCCGCCGAGGAGGCCGACGAACCGGATCCCCGGCCCCGCCCCGACACCCGCCGCCGCGTGATCGCCCCGCCGCCCAAGGCCGCGGCCCCGGTCGCGCCGGAGCCCCCGCCCGTCGTCGTCGCGCCCCGCCCCGCGCTCACCCCGGTGCTGGCGCCGAAGGTGACGGACGCGGACCTGCTGGCCCTGTGGGAGAAGTGGAAGGCGGCCCGCTCGCGCAACGACACCGCCTCCGCGGAGGCCGCCCAGAAGGAGCTGCTCACGCTGCGCGAGGAGGTCCTCGCTTCCGACCTGGAGCCCCTGAGCATGGGCTTCGTGCGCGAGGCGGAGGTCCGCCGGCGCGCCGGAGACCTGACGGGCGCGCTCGCGCTCCTGGACGTGGGCGTGTCCTTGTCGCCAGGGCTGCCCGCCGCCCGCTTCGCCCGGGCGGAGATGTACGTGGTGGAGGATCCGCTCAACGTCTCCCGCGCGCTCGGAGAGTGGAAGGACGCGCTCGTGACGCTGGCGAAGGATGCGCGCTACCGCCGGCCGGCGCTCACGGACCTGGGCGCGGTGGCGCTCGCGGCCTGGGCGGCCACGGCGGTGGCGGTGGTGGCGGTCCTCTTCCTGCGCCGGATCCGCTACGCGCTGCATGACTTCCACCACGTCTTCCCCCGTGCGGTGACTCGCTGGCAGTCCGGACTGCTGGGCCTGTTGCTCCTGGCGCTGCCCGCGGTGCTGGGCGTGGGCCTGATGCCGCAGCTGCTGCTGCTCTTCGCCGTGTCCGCGCTGTACGTGGGCCGCGCCGAGCGCTGGGTGGCGGCGGCGCTGCTCGTGGGCCTGGGCCTGATGCCGCTCGCCGCGGGGGCGCTCGCGCGCTTCACCGTCTTCGCCGGCACGCCCGCGGAGGACGTCTACCTCCTGGAGCGCGGGGGCCTGTCCGCGGAGGGCGCGGCGGCCCGGGTGCGCGCGCGGGCCGGGGCCCGGACCGCCCGTTTCCAGGAGCTGGGGGCGCTCGCCTTCTACGAGTCGCGTCGCGGCCTGCTGGAGGAGGCCCGGGCGGACTTCAAGGCCGCCTCCGCGCTGCGCGAGGGCGACGCGCGGATGCTCACCCGCTTCGGCAACGCGCTGCTGGGCCTGGGCGACGTGGACGGCGCGGTGCTCCTCTACACCCAGGCCTCCAAGGCCGACCCGTCGATGGCGGCGCCGCACTACAACCTGGGGCAGGTGTACCGGCGGCGGGCCCGGCTGCTGCCAGATGATCAGCTGGGTCCGGAGCTGGACCGGTCCACCTCCGCCGTCGCCACCGCGCAGTCCCTGGATGGCTCGCTCATCGCGCGCTCGCCTCCTCCGGAGGACCGCCCGCTGCTCAACCTCCTGCTGCTGTCCCCCCAGGTGCCGGAGCGGGACTGGATGGCGCTGGCGGATGACGCGCAGGAGGGCGCGCGCGTGGAGGCCCAGGTGGGCCGCTGGCTGCTGGGCGGCATGCCGCAGGGCCCGGTGGGCTGGGGGCTCACGGCGGTGCTCGCGGCCCTGGTCGCGCTGTGGGGCGAGGCCGCCTGGCGCATGAAGGCCTCCCGAGGCTGCGAGCGCTGCGGCCACGCCGTCTGCCAGCGCTGCGACAAGGACCTGGGCGTGGGCAGCGCGATGTGCGGCCAGTGCGTGCACGTCTACGCGCGCAAGAGCCAGGTGCCCAAGGAGTTCCGCTCGCGCAAGCAACTGGAGGTGGAGCGCCACCAGGCGTGGACGAAGCGGGTGACGTACGCGCTGGGCGGGCTGGTGTCCGGGGCCGGCCACGTGGGCACGGGCCTGCCGGTGCGCGGGGCCCTCTATGCCTTCGTGTTCAGCTTCGCGGTGGCCGCGCTGGTGCTCCACCGGGGCCTGGTCCGCACTCCCTACGGGGATGCGCCGCTGTACCTCAAGCTGGTGCCCGCGGGCGCCATGCTCTTCTTCGTCTACCTGCTGACGCTGCGCGGCCTGCGCCGCCACCAGCGGGGGGAGGCCTGAGCCATGGCCCTCAAGGGGACCCTCAAGGATTTCGGCATCGGCGACATCCTGCAGCTCATCGGTCAGCAGCAGAAGACGGGCACGCTCCACCTGCGCAACAAGGACCAGGAGGTGCGCGTCGGCTTCCAGGACGGCCACATCATCAAGGCCGAGAGCCTCACCCGGAAGCGCAAGGAGCTCATCGGCGCCATGCTGGTGCGCGCGGAGATCATCACGGAGACGCAGCTGGAGGCCGCGCTGGAGGTCCAGAAGCGCACCCTCAAGCGGCTGGGCGACGTGCTCGTGCAGAGCCACGCCCTCACCGCCGAGCGCTTCCAGCAGATGGCCCAGCTCCAGGTGACGGAGACGCTCTACCGCCTCTTCACCTGGAAGGCGGGCACCTACGAGTTCATCCAGGAGCCCGTGGAGCCCGGCCCCGAAGGCATCACCCCGCTGCGCGCGGAGACGGTGCTGATGGAGGGCTTCCGGATGGTGGACGAGTGGCCCGTCATCCGCAAGCGCATCCACCGCGACGACATGACCTTCGAGCGCGTCAAGGCGCTCCCTCCGCCCCGCGCCCACGCGGACGAGGGCGGGGAGCTGGGCGTCATCGGGCCGTCCGAGCGCCACGTCTACGAGGAGATCGCCGTGGGGCGCGACCTGCGCCGGATGGTGGACCTCTGCGGCCTGGGGGAGTTCGAGACCTGCAAGGCGCTCTACACCCTGGTCAAGGGCGACTACGTGCGCGCCATCGACCCGGAAGGTCGCGCCCCCCTCCCCGACGACAGCCGCCTCGTCGCCCGGGTGGCGGGCCCCCTGGGGCGGATCGCCGTCACCATGGCGGTCATCGCGGGGCTCGCCTTCATCGCCTCCCGCTGGGTCGGGGGGCGGGGACCGGAGTCAGGTGCCTCCCGGTTGGGCGATCCCGCCGCCCAGCGTCAGATTGCCCACGCGCAGCGCGTCCGCATCGAGGCCGCCCTGGAGGTATTCCAGTTGGAGAAGGGAACCCTGCCGGAACGCCTGGATGCACTGGTGGATGCCGGATTGTTGACGCAAGAGGAACTGCGTTACCCGTGGCGGGAGGAGTACTATTACCGCCGCACGGCCGCTCGACAGTTCATCCTCCTCCCGCCCGTGCGCTAGCCAGCGGGCAGGCTCGCACCGGAGGGTTGGCGGGCATGGGGGGGAGGGCGGCGTTACGTTGTCGGCGAGCGACCACTGAACGAGGAACCACGCGCATTGCGAAACCCCGCCACGCTGGAAGTGCCCGCTGCTCGCGCTGAATCCACTCCCACCTCCGCCAAGGTGGACGTCCGTGACAACGAGACGACCCAGGCCCTGTGCGGAAACCAGAACGAGAACCTCAAGCTGATGGAGCGGCGCCTGGGCGTCCGGGTGGGGCAGCGCGGTACGGAGCTGCTCCTGTCGGGCCCCGCGGACGCCGTCGCCTTCGCCGTGCGCCTCGTGGAGAACCTGGAAGGGATGATCCGCGCCGGCCGCACCGTCTACCGCGAGGACGTGGAGCAGGCCATCAAGGTCCTGGGCCGCGGCCCGGAGTCGCTGCAGGAGGTCATGCTCGGCACGGTCCTCAAGAGCTCCGGCAACCGGCAGATCGCCCCCAAGAGCATCGCGCAGAAGCGCTACGTGGACGCCATCCGCGCCCACGACATCGTCTTCGGCGTGGGTCCCGCCGGCACCGGCAAGACGTACCTGGCCATGGCCATGGCGGTCGCCTTCCTCCAGGAGCGCAAGGTCAAGCGCATCATCCTGGCGCGCCCCGCCGTGGAGGCCGGTGAGAAGCTCGGCTTCCTCCCGGGCGACCTGGCGGAGAAGGTGAACCCCTACCTGCGCCCGCTCTACGACGCGCTGCACGACATGATGGCCGTGGAGCGCGCCCAGCACCTGGTGGAGCAGGGGGTGGTGGAGGTAGCGCCGCTCGCGTTCATGCGCGGCCGCACCCTCAACGACGCCTTCGTCATCCTCGACGAGGCGCAGAACACCACCGTGGAGCAGATGAAGATGTTCCTCACCCGCCTGGGCTACAACAGCAAGGCGGTCATCACGGGCGACGTCACCCAGGTGGACCTGCCCACGGGCAAGCTGTCCGGCCTGAACCACGCGCGCACCGTGCTGAAGAACATCGAAGGCATCCACTTCTCGGAGTTCTCCGACGTGGACGTCGTGCGCCACCCCCTGGTGCAAGAGGTCATCCGCGCCTACGAGCGCTCCGAGTCCGCCCAGAAAGAGGCCCAGGCCGCCCGCGAGTCCGCCCTGGCTCCGGAGGCCTCGGCCCCCGCGGCCCCGCAGACGGACGGCTCCCAGGCGTGACGTTCCACCCACCACCCCCGCTCCCAGGCTCACGCCGGGACGGGGGTGGAGTCGCTCGATGGCCCACATCCCGGCCTGTTGGCTTACCTGCATTTTTCGCAGAGCGAACTGGCGTCCGGGCGGCGGCTGTCCCACCCTCACGAATTTTCCCCGTCCCTGCTTCCTTGTAGGGAGCCTCGACGTCTTCGCAGGGTGAGGAGTTCCCCCATGGCCGATCCTGAATCACCGACCCCCGGGCCCAGTCCGCTGGACGCGCTCGCGGTCCGCCTGGGGCTGGGGCGCGGCGGGGATTGGGGCCGGCGCGTCGTGCAGGGCCTGCTGTTGCTGGTGGTGTCGGTGGGCGCGGGCTTCGTCATCTCCCCGGGCCTCTACAGCCAGCAGATCCCCGCGCTCACCGAGGAGCACGTGGGCAAGCCCTTCCGGGCCAACTCACCCGCGGGCTTCAAGGCCGCGCGCGACTACGACATCGTCCACCAGGCGATGACGGAGCAGCGCCGCCGCGAGGCCCGGAGCGCCGTCCGCCCGGTGTACGACCTCAACCCCGCGGTGGTGGGCAACCTGCGCGCGTCCGTGCGCGCCGCCTACTCCACCGCGCGAGACCGCCTGGAGGAGGAGAAGGAGGCCCGCGCGGAGGAGGCCCCGCTTGAGGAAGGACAGGGCAAGCGCCGCCGCCCCGCCATCCCCACGCCGGAGGCCCTGGAGCGCCAGCGCCGCGACCGCGAGGAGATGCAGGCCCAGTTCCAGGAGCAGCTCTTCGGCCAGCGGGACGCGGGGTTGGAGGGCGAGGACTTCCAGGCGCTCGTCGCCAACGGGTTCTCCGAGGAGGCGGAGGCCGCCACCCTGGTGCTGTTGGACCGCGCCTACCGCGCGGACCGGGGCCAGGTGTACGTGGCCGGCTCCCGCGACGAGCTGGTGCGCGAGGCCCCCCAGGGCCTCACCGTGCGCGACGTGCAGCGCAAGAACGAGGAGACGCTGCCCGCGGGGGCCGTGCAGGTGGTGGACATCCGTGAAGCGCACCAGGAGCTGGACCGCTTCGCCTCCGTGCCCGGCAACGTGCTGCCGGAGGCCCCGGCGGTGCAGCGCCGCGCGGTGCTGCGCATCGCCAAGCGGCTGGTGCGCCCCAGCCTGACCATCAACATCGCGGAGACGGACCTGCGCCGCCGGCTCGCGGGCGACGCGGTGAAGGACGCCGTCATCGCCATCAAGAAGGGCCAGCGCGTCATCGGCGACGGGGAGCTCGTCAACGAAACGCACCTGGTGGTGCTGCGCGGGATGCGCGCGCAGACGGACCGCCTGGACCTGCTCCAGCTCCAGGTGGGCGGCACGGGGCTCGTGGCCCTGCTGGTGGTGTCGTTCTACGGCTTCTGCCGCGCGGCCTTCCGGCGCTTCCGCCCCACGCGCAAGGACGGCGTCCTGTTGGGCCTCCTGCTGGTGGGCCTGCTGGGCCTGCTCCAGGTCTGGGTGTCCATCGCGGACGCGGTGCAGGACCGGTACACGGCGCTGCCCATCGAGGCGTTCTATTACGCCTTCCCGGTGGCGGCCGGCGCCATGCTGGTGCGCTTCATCCTCGCGCAGGAGCTGGCGCTCTTCTTCGCCATGGTGTTCGCGTGCCTCGCGGGGGTGATGCTGGGCAACTCGCTGGCGTTCGGCATCTACACGCTGGTGGGCTCGCTGGTGGCGGCGGACCGCATCGTGAAGGCGAAGGACCGCGTCGGCATCTTCCGCGCGGGGCTCGTCACCGGCGTCGCCAACCTCATCGCGGTGCTGTTCCTGTTCCTCGTGGAGGGCAAGGGCCTGGCGGGCGACACGCTCGTCACCGGGGTGTGCGCGTTCTTCGGCACCGCGCTGGCCGTCCCGGTGATGGTGATGGCGCTGACGCCGCTCATCGAGGCCACGTTCGGCTACGCGTCGGACATCAAGCTGCTGGAGCTGGCGAACCTGAACCACCCGGCGCTCAAGGAGCTCATCGTCCAGGCGCCCGGCACGTACCACCACTCCATCATCATCGGGACGCTGGTGGAGAACGCGGCGGAGACCATCGGCGCGAACCCGCTCCTGGCGCGCTCGTGCGCGTACTACCACGACATCGGCAAGGGCCGGAATCCGCTCTACTTCGGGGAGAACCAGAAGGGAGAGAACCGGCATGACGGCCTGGCGCCCGCGATGAGCGCGGTCATCATCAAGCGCCACGTGACGGAAGGCCTGGAGATGGCGCGGCAGTACCGCCTGCCCAAGCTGGTGGCGGACGCCATCCCGCAGCACCACGGCACCCGCACGGTGGGCTTCTTCTTCCACAAGGCCCTGAAGGAGCAGGAGGGCAAGGAAGGCGCGCCCCCCATCGACGAGAGCATCTACCGCTACCCGGGCCCCAAGCCGCAGTTCCGCGAGGCGGCGCTGGTGATGATCGCCGACGCGGTGGAGGCCTCCACGCGCTCCATGCCGGACCCGACCAGCGCGAAGCTCCAGGCGCAGGTGCAGAAGATCATCAACATCATCTTCTCCGAGGGCCAGCTCGACGAGTGCGACCTGACGCTCAAGGACCTGAACCTCATCGCCCAGTCCTTCCTGCACACGCTGGAGGGCATCTACCACACGCGTCCCGTCTACCCGGCGGGCGCGATGGGCGGGGGCAAGGCGGGGTCGCCGCTGATGATGGCGCCGGCCCCGGCGAAGACGGACGCCAAGGACTCGAAGGACACGAAGGCGAGAACGGCGGGCATGTCATGAGCCGCAAGGTGGAGGGCGTGAAGCTGCGCAAGGGCAAGGTGATTCCGCGCGACGACGGCAAGCGCATCGAGGAGTTCGTCGGCGTCGCCAGCACGCAGACGGAGTCCGCGTCGGTGGCGCGCATGCGGGCGCCTCCGGGCTGGAGCGAACCCGCGCAGACGCCGGAGTTCGACGAGGTGGTGCTCGTCCTCACGGGCGAGCTGACCCTCGTCGTGGACGGCAAGCGCGAGCGCATCAGCGCGGGAGAGGTGGGCCTGGTGCCGCGCGGCAAGCGGGTCGTGTACCGCAACGACAGCCAGGGCGCGTGCGACTACTGGTCCATCTGCGCGCCGGCGTTCCGCGTGGAACTGGCGCACATCGAGAAGCCGCAGGTGAAGCCGAAGGCGGCGGACAACCAGGTGACGGTGCAGGTGGCGCACGGGCAGGGCGCGGACTACGAGCGCCTCTTGACCACCTGGGGCCGCGACTACCTGAAGCGCCTGGAGCTCACCGGCTGCGAGCTGTCGCTGTCGCTCGTGGGGGACCGGGCCATCCGCCGGCTCAACCGCACCTGGCGCCAGAAGGACAAGGCCACGGACGTGCTGTCCTTCCCCGCGGGGGACCAGCCCAAGGGGACGCCGGGCCCGCGCCCGCTGGGCGACGTGGTCATCTCCCTGGACACGGCGAAGCGGCAGGCGAAGGAGTACGGCCGCACGCTGGAGTCGGAGATGGGCCGCTACCTCGCGCACGGGCTGCTGCACCTGCTGGGGCACGACCATGAGAAGCCGCGCGACGCGAAGCGCATGGCCGCCCTGGAGGAGCAGCTGCTGGGGGAGCGCGGGATGGTGGCGGACTCGCTGACCATCGACTCGCGCGCCCGCCGGGCCAAGCTCATCTGAGGCCCCTGACCGGGGGCCTGCCGGGGCCCCGGGCCCACCCCCGGGTGGTCGACACCCTTCCGGCCCCGCCGTTGAGTCAGGGGCCGCGCGTGATAGGTAGTCGGCGCCCGCCTTCCGCGTGTTGGATGGAATGATGCTCCGCCTGCCGTCCCTGATTGTCTCCGCCCTCCTGGGGCTCCTGCTGCTCTCGTCCCCCGCGCGCGCCGCGTCCGTGCCGCCGTGGGGCACGGGCGAGAGCCGGGGCGAGGACCTGTCCATCTGGCTGGTGACGTTCAGCCCTGGCGACGACGTCTTCTCGTGGTGGGGCCACGGCTCGCTGGTGGTGGAGGACCGCGCCCGGCAGATGCAGCGCCTCTACAACTACGGGATGTATTCGTTCGACGACCAGACGGTGGTGCACTTCGCCAAGGGCCGCCTGGAGTTCTGGGTGGGCGAGTCGAGCGTCAACGGCACCTTCCGCTTCTACAAGTCGCTGGGCCGCGACGTGCGCGTGCAGGAGCTGAACCTCACGCCGGAGCAGCGCGTGACGGTGGCGAAGAAGCTGGCGGACAACGTGCTGCCGGAGAACCGCGACTACCTCTACGAGCACTACAGCGACAACTGCGTGACGCGGCTGCGCGACATGATCGACACGGCGGTGGGCGGCCAGCTCTCCCAGGCGGAGAAGGCCCCGGCGCGCATGACGCTGCGCGAGCACACGCGGCGCTACACCGCGGTGAGCCCGCCGATGAGCTTCCTGCTCGACTTCATGATGAACGACTCCATCGACAAGCCCATCACCCGCCGCGAGGAGGCCTTCCTCCCGGACGAGCTGGAGCAGCAGGTCGCGGAGCTGAAGGTGCCGGGGCCGGACGGGCAGCCCGTGCCCCTGGTCGAGAAGCAGTGGGACTACTTCGCGTCGTCGCGCCCACGCCCCCCCGCGGAGCCGCCGAAGTTCGGCCCGTGGATCCTCGCCCTGGGCGTGCTCCTGGGCACAAGCGCGCTGGGGCTCGCCGCCTGGGAGCGCAAGGGCAGCCGCGCGGCGCGCATCCTCCTGGGCCTGGAGAACGCGGTGGTCGGCCTGCTGCTGGGCATCCCGGGGCTGGCGCTCGTCGTCATGTGGGTGGGCACGAACCACGTGGTGACCCACCACAACGAGAACCTCTTCCTCGCCAACCCGCTGACGCTCCTGGCCGTGCCGTACGGCATCCGCCTGACGTGGAACAGCGCGAAGGCGCGGGCGCGGCTCAAGTGGGTGTGGGCCTGCCTCGCGGCCACCGGCGCGCTGGGCCTGGTGCTGAAGGTGCTGCCCTGGTTCGACCAGGACAACTGGCGCTGCATCGCCCTCATCCTGCCCATCTCCCTGGGCATGGCCGGCGCCTTCTGGCTGGACCAGCTCCGAGCCCGCGTGACAGGTACGGCCCGCCCGCCGCCCGGTCAGGACGCGCCGGTGTCATCGCTCAAGGCTTCCTGAACGCCCCCCGACTTCCTCAAACCTCCCGACACACGAAGGACGAACACCATGGCGAACGATTCGATGGAGAAGATCCAGGCCCTGAAGGAGCGCCTCAACGCGCTCCGGGGGCATCTTTGACCTCGACCGCAAGCGGTCCCGCATCGCGCTGATTGAACGTGACTCCACGCAGCCCAACTTCTGGGACGACAACACCAAGGCCCAGGGGCTCCTGAAGGAGAAGTCCACGCTGGAGGCCAGCGTGGGCGCCTTCGACAAGACGATGCGCGGGCTGGACGACGCGCAGACGCTGCTGGAGCTGGCGGCGGAGATGAACGACGAGGCGAGCGCGCAGGAGGCGGAGGGTTCGCTCGCGTCGCTGGAGGCGGAGGTCGCGAAGCTGGAGCTGGCGCGGATGCTCTCCGGCCCGCAGGACCGCAGCAACTGCTTCATGGACATCAACGCGGGCGCTGGCGGCACGGACTCCATGGACTGGGCCGCCATGCTGCTGCGCATGTACTCGCGCTACGGTGAGACGAAGGGCTGGAAGGTCGAGCTCAGCGACGAGGTGCCCGGCGAAGAGGCGGGCTTCAAGAACGTCTCGCTGCGCATCGAGGGCGAGAACGCCTACGGCTACCTGAAGGCGGAGGTGGGCGTGCACCGGCTCGTGCGCATCAGCCCCTTCGACGCCAACGCGCGCCGGCAGACGGCCTTCGCGTCCGTGGACGTGTACCCGGAGGTCGACGACAGCATCCAGATCGACCTGCCGGAGAAGGACATCGAACTGAAGTTCATCCGCGGCGGCGGCGCGGGCGGACAGAAGGTCAACAAGACGTCGTCCACGGCGCAGCTGCGCCACCTGCCCACGGGCATCATCATCACCTGCCAGACGGAGCGCTCGCAGTCGGCCAACAAGGACATGGCCTTCAAGATCCTGCGAGGCCGCCTCTACGAGCTGGAGATGAAGAAGCGCGAGGCCGAGCGCGACGCGGCGGAGGCGGCGAAGAAGGACATCTCCTTCGGTTCGCAGATCCGCAGCTACGTGCTGGCGCCGTACCGCATGGTCAAGGACCTGCGCACCGGCGTGGAGACGGGCAACGTGGACAAGGTGCTGGACGGCGACCTGGACGAGTTCGTCACCGCGCAGCTCCTGGGCGTGAAGAACCCGAACCGCAACGCCTCCGCGGACTGAGGAGCACCCCAAGGGCTTCCGGCGCTCCACCCCTCCCTGGCGAAGGCCGGGGAGGGGTTTTTCGTTTCGGGGAACCTTTTCCCGGAGGCCGGTGTCAGGGGGCGGGGCAGGGGCGTGCGGTAGGATGCGGCCGGGCCCACACGGGCGGGAGGCACGGTGTCACCGGGCGGAGTGCTCGATGTTGGACAGCAGGCCCTGGCCTCCGAGGCCGCCCCGGACGTGCGCCGCGAGGAGCAGGCGCTGGTCTCCCGGCTGCGGCGCGGTGACCCGGAGGCCTTCGAGTCGCTGGTCCGCGAGCACCAGGACCGCCTCTATGACTTCTGCTTCCGCATGCTGGGCGACCGCGAGGAGGCCCACGACCTGGTGCAGGAGATCTTCGTCAGCGTGCACCAGAACGTCCGGCGCTTCCGCGAGGACGCGCGGCTGTCCACCTGGCTGTTCCGCATCTCCAAGAACCACTGCCTCAACCGGCTGAAGTACCTCCAGCGCCGGGGGCGGGGCCGCTCGGACGTGTACGACGAGGCGAGCGCCGCCGCCATCGCGGAAGGAGGAGGCGCGCCCCCGCAGCCGGACGCCGCCCTGGACGCGGCGCGCGAGCGGGCCCGGGTGCAGCGGGCCATTTCCCAACTGGAGCCCGATGCGCGCATGCTGGTGGCGCTGCGCGACATCGAGGGCTTGAGCTACGACGAGATTGTCGACATCACCGAGCTGCCCGAGGGAACCGTGAAGAGTCGGCTCCACCGGGCGCGCGAGAAGCTGGCGGACCTGCTGGGGCGGTTCGAACCATGAACGGCCTGGGGCGAAGGGGAACGGACGTGGAACCGCGATTGGATCATCTCCAGACGAAGGCGCTGTTCCTGGCGCTCGTCGACGAAGCGCTGCCGGCCCCCCAGGAGCAGGCGGTCCGCAGCCACCTGGACGGCTGCGAGGAGTGCCGCCAGGGGTGGGACCGGTACGCACGCACCGTGGAACGCGTGCGCACCGTGGAGCGGGAAAAGGCCCCGCCCGCGCTCGCGTCGCTGATCGCGGGCCGCGTGCGCCGTCAGCGCCGCTTCGGTCTGCGGGGGCTGCACCTGGCCCATGCCCACCACCGCTTCCCGGTGGAAGTGCTCATCCCGCTGCTCCTGGCCGCGGCGGTGGCCGCGTTTCTTTTGATGTCTTCCTGACGTCTCCCGCCGCTCCGTCACCCTCTGGGGAGGCAACCTCCGTCGGAAACACGCCTCCCTGATGCGTTGCGTACCGGGGGCCGCTTGGCTAGCGTGCCGCGCCTTTCACGAGAGCGCGTCATGGCCGAGACCGAAAACAAGACCCCCCCAGGTGAGAAGAGCGGCGAAGCGGCGGATCTCGGCTCCAAGGAGCAGGAGATCTACCAGCAGCGGTTGGACAAGGCCGGCAAGTGGCGCGAGGCCGGCTTCAACCCCTATGGCAACGGCTACGCCCCCAAGCACCAGGCGGCGGAGATCCTGGCCACCCACGCCCAGCACTCCACCGAGGACCTGGAGAAGGACGCCCCCGTCTACGACGTCGCCGGCCGCATCGTGGCCATGCGCTCGTTCGGCAAGGCCGCCTTCATCAAGCTGCGCGACCGCTCCGGAGAGATCCAGGCGCATGTGAAGAAGGACGCGCTGGGGGACCTCTATGAGGTCTTCAAGCAGGTGGACCTGGGCGACTTCGTCGCGGTGCAGGGCCCCGTCTTCCGCAGCAAGACGGGGGAGCTGTCCCTGTCCGCCACGAAGTTCGTGCCGCTCACCAAGTCCCTGCGCCCCATGCCGGAGAAGTGGCACGGCCTGACGGACGTGGAGATCCGCTACCGCCAGCGCTACCTGGACCTCATCTCCAACCCGGACGTGAAGCAGGTCTTCCTCAAGCGCAGCAAGCTGGTGAAGTTCATCCGGAGCTTCCTCGACGGGCGGGACTTCGTCGAGGTCGAGACCCCGATGATGCACCCGCTGGTGACGGGCGCGGCGGCGCGGCCGTTCGTCACGCACCACAACACGTACGACATCGACCTCTTCATGCGCATCGCGCCCGAGCTCTACCTGAAGCGGCTCGTGGTGGGCGGCATGGAGCGCGTCTACGAAATCAACCGCAACTTCCGCAACGAGGGCATCAGCACCCGGCACAACCCGGAGTTCACGATGCTGGAGTTCTATCAGGCGTACGCCACGTACGAGGACCTGATGGACCTCACCGAAGAGATGCTCTCCGAGGCCTCCCGCCACGTCACCGGCGACTCCAAGGTGAAGTACGGCGAGCACACCGTGGACTTCGGCAAGGGGTGGAAGCGCATCCCCATGGTGGAGGCCATCCGCGAGACCGTCCCCGGCCTGTCCGACAAGGACATGGCGGATCCGGACCGGCTGCGGCACGAGCTGCTCAAGACGGTCCACTCGGAGTCGGAGCGCCGCGCCGTGGACGCCATGAATCACGGCGAGCTGGTCGGAGGCCTCTTCGAGGCCCACGTCGAGCACACGATCATCCATCCCACCTTCATCACCCAATATCCCACCGCGGTCTCCCCGCTCGCCCGCCGCAACGACCAGAACCCGGAAATCACGGACCGGTTCGAGCTCTTCGTCGCGGGCCGGGAGATCGCCAACGCCTTCTCCGAGCTGAACGACCCCCTGGACCAGAAGGGCCGCTTCCAGGCCCAGCTGGACGCGAAGCAGCGGGGCCAGGAGGAGACGATGGACTACGACGAGGACTACATCCGCGCGCTGGAACAGGGCATGCCGCCCACGGCCGGTGAAGGCATCGGGATTGATCGCGTCGCCATGTTGTTCACGGACGCGGCCAGCATTCGCGACGTGATTCTCTTCCCCCTCCTCAAGCCGCTGTCGAAGTAGCCACGAGGCCTCGTGCACCCCGCCGAACGGCAGACAGACTATCGCTGGCCCTTCCTCTGGGCCGGTGCCCTCGTGGCTCTCGTGGGCGCCGCCCTCCTGGGGGTGGCCATCTCCGAATCCGAGGCGTGGGCCGAGGTGGCCGGCGCCCTGGGGTTGTCCTTCGTGGGGTGGGGCGGGCTCGTCCATACCCTCGAAGCCGGGGTGCTCGCCCTGGGCGCCAACCCGGCGGGGGCCGTCGCCGGGCCCCGGATGCTGGTGGCCGGGACGCTCGTCTGGCTGGCCGGCTGGAGCCTGATGGCCGCGGGCATCCGCCGCGCGCCGGCCTCCCCGGAAGGGCCCAGCCCCGCCGCGGGTGCCCCCCTGTATCCGCGCCTGGCGCGCTACCGGGACTTCTACTGGAGCACCCTGGGCGCCTACGGCGGCGGCATCCTGCTGGCCGAGCTGGCCATGCTGCTGCTCCAGACGGTGCTCTCCAGCGGCGTGCCGTCCGACCTGGGCGGCGCGGCGCGGGAGGCGGGCGGGGGCCTGTCGCTGCCTCCCACCATCGCCTTCGCCATCGCGCTCGTCATCGGCATGGGCGTGGCGTTCGCGTCGGGCTTCGTGGGCGCCTCGCGGGCCCAGCGGCTGTCCTTCCCGGAAGCCACCATCGGCGTGTTCTACCTGGGCCTGCCGGTGCCCATCCTCCTGTCGCTGATGGAGCGCGTGCCGAGCCTGCAGCTGGCGCTGGGCTACCGGCTGCGGGAGGTGACGTACGTCGCGGGGCTCATCGGCCGGCCGGAGCTGGCGTACTGGCTCGTCTTCGCCGCGCTGGTGCTGGCGTTGGTCCTGGGCATCAACACGGGCTTCATCGCGGCGGGCAGCGGCCGGGTGGACCTGCGCCTGGGCTTCGAGCTCTTCGTGGCGCGCCGGCACGTGGCGGTGTTCCGCCCGTCGCTGCTCCTGGGCGCGCTCGCGGTGCTGATGTTCGGAATCATCCCGCCGCTCATCGTCTACTTCATCATCCGCGGGGCGGAGTCCGCGGTGGAGCGCACGCGGGTCAAGTCCCTGGGCCTGGCGGATCCGCTCGCCGCCGCGTCCGCGCAGCACCGGATGAAGCTGCATGAGCAGTCCCCCACCATGATGATGACCGCGCTGTCGGTGGGCGGCGTGGGCGTGGGCGTGATGGCGCTCATCATCGTGCTCAGCGTGATGAGCGGCTTCGAGGCCGACCTCCAGAAGAAGATCCTCGGCACCAACGCGCACGCGGTGGTGTCCCGGTACGCGGGCGACCTGCCGGACTACGAGAAGGTGATGGAGCAGGTGAAGCGCGTGCCCGGCGTGGTGGGCCAGACGCCCTTCATCATCAACCAGGTGATGATCGCGTCGGAGGGCAACGTCGACGGCGTCATCATCAAGGGCATCGACCCGAAGTCGGTCGGCTCGGTGACGGACCTGCCTGAGAACATCCTGCCCGGCGGCGACCTGGGCCACCTGGAGAAGCCATCCGCGATCCTCCCCAGCAGCGCCGTGGAGGATCGCGAGGGCAAGGGGGCACAGGAGGAGGACCCCATCATCGGCAAGGCGTCCAGGCCGACGAAGGCCCCGGTGCTCCCGGGCATCATCATCGGCCGGGAGCTGGCCGCTTCCTTGCGCGTGGTGGTCGGGGACCGGGTGAACGTCGTCTCGCCGCTCGGCACGGAGCTGAGCCCCTCGGGCCCCATCCCCAAGAGCCGGGCGTTCCGGGTGGCGGGCGTCTTCTACTCGGGCATGTACGAGTACGACTCCAAGTTCGTCTACATCCTGCTCAAGGAAGCGCAGGACTTCTTCGCGGTGAAGGGCGCCACCGGCATCGAACTGAAGGTGGCGGACATCGACGACGCGCGCCGCATCGCCAACCAGGTGGTGCGCGTGCTGGGCGGCTATCCGTACCGCGCGCGCGACTGGGGAGAGATGAACAAGAACCTCTTCTCCGCGCTGCGCCTGGAGAAGCTGGTGATGGGCATCATCCTGTCCATCATCATCATCGTCGCCGCGGGCCTCATCGTCGCCACGGTCATCATGCTGGTGCTGGAGAAGCGCAAGGAGATCTCCGTCCTCAAGGCGCTCGGTGTCCCCGACGGCGGCATCGTGAAGATCTTCCTCGCCGAAGGGCTCCAGATTGGCGTGGCCGGCGGCTTCCTGGGCCTGCTCTCGGGCCTCGCGTGGTGCATCTTCATCGAGAAGGTGGGCATCAAGCTGGACCCGGAGGTGTATTACATCCCCGCGCTGCCGGTGCGCATCGAACCGGTGCAGACGGCGCTGGCGGTGGTCATCGCGGTGCTCGTCACCTACCTGGCGTCCATCTACCCGGCCCTCAAGGCGAGCAGCGTGGAACCGGTGGAAGGTCTGAAGGCGGAGTAGCCATGGCGCTGTTGTCCATTCGCAACGTCTTCAAGAGCTACTTCCTGCACGGCAAGCGCATCGACGTGCTGCGCGGCGTGTCGCTGGACATCCAGTCCGGAGAGCTCGTCTCCATGATTGGCGCGTCCGGCGCGGGCAAGAGCACCTTCCTGCACGTGCTGGGCACGCTGGATGCTCCCGCCGCGGGTGAAGTCCTCTTCGACGGGCGGTCCGTCTTCTCCATGAACGACGCGGAGATCGCCGAGTTCCGAAACCGCACCATCGGCTTCGTCTTCCAGAGCCACTACCTGCTGCCGGAGTTCACCGCGCTGGAGAACGTGGCCATGCCCGCCCTCATCCAGCGCAAGGAGCGCGGGGGGGCGTACACCTATGCCCGCGAACTCCTGGAGCGCGTGGGCCTGGGCAGCCGCGTGGATCACCGCCCCGGGGAGCTGTCCGGCGGCGAGGCCCAGCGCGTGGCCCTGGCGCGCGCGCTGGTGCTCAAGCCCGCGGTGTTGCTCGCGGACGAGCCCACCGGCAACCTGGACCCCACGACGGGTGAGGGCATTCACCAGCTGCTCCGGGACGTCAACCGGGACCTGGGCATCAC
The DNA here is from genome assembly GCF_009909145.1 of Corallococcus silvisoli. Taxonomy (NCBI): domain Bacteria; kingdom Pseudomonadati; phylum Myxococcota; class Myxococcia; order Myxococcales; family Myxococcaceae; genus Corallococcus; species Corallococcus silvisoli. The sequence goes on along the minus strand of NZ_JAAAPJ010000029.1, from coordinate 25,113 downwards.
CGCGGTCGTCGTGACGCACAACGAGACGCTTGCTCGCTCCATGCCCCGCCGCCTGAGACTGGCCGGCGGGCAGGTGTCGGAGGCCTGATGGCCGCTCGCTTTTGGATTGAGGGGCCCTTGCCCCATCCCGTAGATTGCCCCGCCTTTTCCTGGCCGGACTGCACTTGAGGCTCACCGTTCTGCGCAAGTCATTGCTCCCGCTGCTGGCGGTCGCCCTGTGGGCGCTCTGGCCCGGCCCTGCCCACGCCCAATTGGATGTGGACGCGGGCTCCCCCGCCGTTGTCCCTTCGCCCACCCCTGCCGCCACCCCCGTCACCGGTTCGGACGGCGGCCCGGCCACGAGCGGAGACGTCCCGCTCGCCACGCCCGCGGACGACGAGGACGCGAACGTGTCCCCCGCGGACCGCGTGGTGGAGGTCCGCATCGAGGGCAACCGCCGCGTGGAGGCGGAGGCCATCCGCCGCGCCCTGCGCACCAAGGTCGGGGACTCGCTCACCGGCAACCGCTCCGCGGAGGACCTCCGCGCCATCTGGGCCCTGGGCTACTTCTCGGACGTGCAGCTGCTCGTCCAGCGGCTGGCCAACGGCATCGCCTATGTGGTGCGCGTCACCGAGCGCCCCACCATCCGCGCCGTGCAGCTGCAGGGCAACGAGGAGCTCAGCGCGGAGGACCTGAAGGAGCAGCTGGATCTCAAGGCCGGCACCATCCTCGACATCGAGGCCGTCCGCGCCACCCAGAAGAAGATCCAGGATAAGTACGTCGAGAAGGGCTACTTCCTCGCGGAGGTGACGTACCGCCTGGACCCGGTGGAGCAGGGCGCCGCGGTCAACGTCGTCTACGTCATCAACGAGCACTCGAAGGTGATGGTGAAGCAGATCACCCTTCAGGGCGCGGAGAAGGTGTCCGCGGATGACCTCAAGGCGGTGATGATCACCCGTGAGGGCGGCTTCCTGTCCTTCTTCACCGGCGAGGGCACCTACCGCGAGGAGGCCTTCCAGCGCGACCTCGCCGTCATCCAGATCGCCTACTACGACCGCGGCTTCATCAACGTGCGCGTGGACAAGCCCACCGTGCAGCTGTCCGCGGACAAGCGCGACATCTACATCACCCTGCACATCACCGAGGGTGAGTCCTACGACATCGGGAAGATCGACTTCGCGGGCGACCTGGAGCGGCCTCCGGAGGAGCTGCTCAAGCTGATGAAGTCGCACGCCAAGGAGCGCTTCAACCGCGGCCAGCTCTCCGAGGACATCACCGCCATCTCCGACGTGTACTTCGACAAGGGGTATGCGTACGCCAACATCAACCCCGTCACCTCCGTCAACGCGGAGACGCGGACGGTGGACCTGACCTTCGACATCCAGAAGGGCCCGCTCGTCAACATCGAGCGCATCGACATCGTCGGCAACTCGAAGACGCGCGACAAGGTCATCCGCCGCGAGCTGCGCGTCTACGAGGGCGAGCTCTACAACGGCACCGGCGTCAAGCGCAGCCGCGAGCGCGTCACCGCGCTGGGCTTCTTCGAGACGGTCGAAATCACCCAGCACCCGGGCAGCTCCGACAACGCCATCGTGTTGCAGGTGGAGGTGAAGGAGAAGGCCACCGGCACCTTCCAGGTGGGCCTGGGCTTCTCCAACGTGGAGAACTTCATCTTCACGGCCCAGGTGTCGCAGAACAACTTCCTCGGCTGGGGCCAGAGCGTGTCCGCGTCCGCGCAGATCTCGGGCCTGCGCTCCCTGGTGCAGCTGTCTTTCTACGATCCGTACTTCCTGGACACGAACTACCTGCTGTCCGCGGAGTTCTTCCGCGTCCAGGCGGACTACGAAGGCTTCATCCGCAACTCCACGGGCGGCACCGTCTCCCTGGGCCGCCAGTTGGTGGACGACGTGCTGGCCACCATCGGGTACACGCGCGAGTACGTGAACGTGACCGCGGGGCAGGGCATTGGCGCGGTGCTGCTCGCCAACCAGTTCCAGTCCGGCGTCACCAGCGCGCTGCGCCTGTCGGTGTCCTTCGACCGGCGCAACAACCGCCTCTTCCCGTCCAAGGGCTTCATCCACTACGGCTCGGTGGAGACGGCGCCCTCGTTCCTGGGCGGCACGTTCCTCTTCAACCGGTACACCGCCTACTCGCGCATGTACTTCCCCATGCCGCTGGGCTTCGTCTTCAAGACGAACGCCACCTTGGGCTACGTGCAGCAGCTGGACTCCAGCAAGCCGCTGCCCATCAGCGAGCTGTACTACGTGGGCGGTATCAACACGATCCGCGGCTACTACCTGCGCAGCATCAGCCCCACGCTGCTGGTGCCGCGCGCGGACAACCCGGACGCCAACGTCACCGAGTTCCGGGTGGGCGGCAACAAGCAGCTCATCTTCAACTTCGAGTTGGAGTTCCCCATCTTCGAGAAGGCCGGCCTCCGCGGCGTGCTCTTCTACGACGCGGGAAATGCCTTCGGCTCAAACGAGAAGTTCTTCCAGGACCGCCAGGACAAGCTGCCCCTGGGCCTCTTCCACTCGGCGGGCTTCGGCTTCCGCTGGTTCTCACCCATCGGGCCCCTGCGCTTCGAGTGGGGCATCCCGCTGACCAAGCGGCCGTCGGACGACCCCATCCTGTTCGAGTTCACGATCGGTAACTTCTTCTGATAGGCATCGCCCCCAAGGCCCTCCCGGCCCCACTTCCGCCTCCCGAGGGCGGGAGTGAACAGGCCGGGCGGGTGGACGTCGGAGCCTGCAGCACCTTTTCCGAGGAGCCGTAACCCATGTCGCTTCGAAGCACCCTGGCGGTTGCCGCCGCTGTCCTGTCGCTCGCCCTCCCGGTTGCCGCTTCGGCCGCCGACCTCAAGGTGGCCTACGTCGACCTGCAGCGCGTGCTGCTGGAGGTGGATGACGGCAAGGCCGCCAAGGCCCGTCTCCAGAAGTGGCTGGAGGACCGTCAGAAGGAGATCGACAAGGAGCAGGAGACGCTGCGCAAGGAGAAGGAGGTCCTGGACAAGCAGGCCAGCGCGATGAGCGAGGCCACCCGCACCCAGAAGGCCACCGAGCTCCAGAAGAAGGTGATGGAGCTGGCGCAGAAGTACGAGCGCAGCCGCGCCGAGGCGGCCAACAAGGAGCGCCAGGAGATGGAGCCCATCATCAGCCGCATCGACCAGGTCATCGCCAGCATCGCGGAGCGGGACGGCCTGGGCTTCGTGCTGGACAAGCGCGACTCCGGCATCGTCTTCGCGCTGGCCCAGTACGACATCTCCAACGAAGTGGTCCGCAACTACAACAACGCCAAGAAGCCCGCGCCGGTGGCCAAGGACGCCCCGGTCAAGAAGTAGGCGTTGGACGCCCCCGTGCCCTCCGCATCCAACGCGCACCGGCTGGGGGACATCGCCGCCCACGTCCGGGGTGAGCTCCTCGGCGACCCCGGCCTGCTCGTCCACGGCCTGAATGGCCTGGAGGAAGCCGCCCCGGGGGAGGTGTCGTTCTACGGCAACCCCCGCTACCGCCGGCAGTTCGAGGCCACCCGGGCCTCGGCGGTGCTGGTGGGCATGGACGCGCCGGCCCGCGACGGGCTGGCGCTGGTGCGGGTGAACAACCCGCACCTCGCCTACGCGAAGCTCCTCGCGCTGTTCCACCCGTCCGTCCGTCCGGCGGCGGGCATCCATCCGTCCGCCCACGTCCACCCGGAGGCCACGGTGCACCCGGAGGCGTGCGTGCGCGCCGGGGCGGTGGTGGAGCAGGGCGCCCGCGTGGGAGCCCGCACGGTGCTGCACCCCGGGGCCTACGTGGGCGAGGACGCGCGCGTGGGCGACGACTGCGTGCTCTACCCCCACGCCACGGTGCGGGAGCGGTGCGTGGTGGGCTCGCGCGTCATCCTCCACGCCTCGTCGGTGGTGGGCGCGGACGGCTTCGGCTTCGCCTTCGACGCGGAGGCGGAGGACGGGCCCGTCCACTTCAAGATTCCCCAGGTGGGCATCGTCCGCATCGAGGACGACGTGGAGGTGGGTGCTTGCACCTGCATCGACCGCGCGACTGTGGGTGAAACGGTGGTGGGGAAGGGAACGAAGCTCGACAACCTCGTGCAGATCGCCCACAACGTGCGCGTGGGCCCGCTGTCGCTCATCTGCGCGCAGGCGGGCGTGTCGGGTTCGGCGGAGGTGGGCACCGGCGTGGTGCTCGCGGGGCAGGTGGGCGTGGTGGGCCATATCCGCGTGGGAGACCTGGCCAAGGTGGGCGCACAGTCCGGCGTCGCCCACGATGTCCCGGACGGTCAGGTCGTCAGCGGCAGTCCGGCCATCCCCCACAAGGACTGGCTGCGCGCCAGCGCCGCGTCGGGCCAGCTGGCGGACCTGCTCAAGGAAGTGCGCGCCCTTCGCAAGAGGGTGGAGACGTTGGAGAAGGAGAAGGGCGGATGATGGACATTGGCGAGATCCAGGCGCTGCTCCCGCACCGCTACCCGTTCCTCCTGGTGGACCGGGTGGTGGAAATCGTGCCGGGCCAGAAGCTCACGGCGTACAAGAACGTCACCATCAACGAGCCCTTCTTCAACGGCCACTTCCCGGGGCACCCGGTGATGCCGGGCGTGCTCATCCTGGAAGCGCTCGCGCAGGCCACCGCCATCCTCGCGTACAAGACGGAGAACATGGACCCGTCGCGGCTGGTGACGTACCTGATGGGCGTGGACAACGCGCGCTTCCGCAAGCCGGTGGTGCCCGGGGATCGGCTCCAGCTGGACATCGAGGTCATCCGCCACAAGGGCGCCATCTGGAAGACGAAGGGCCTGGCGTCGGTGGATGGCGCCAAGGTGGCGGAGGGCGAGTTCCTCGCCACGGTGGTGGACAAGAACAAGGCCGCCAAGGGCGACGAGGGCGCGGCGCCGTAACCACGGCGCACGCGCTGCTGAGGAGAGAAGGACATGGCGCAGGTTCATCCCACCGCGGTCGTCCATCCGGGGGCCCGCCTCCACGACACCGTCGAGGTGGGGCCGTTCTCGGTCATCGGGCCCCAGGTTGTCATTGGCGCGGGCTCGCGCATCGGGCCTCACGTCGTCATCGAAGGTCGCACGACGCTCGGGGAGCGCAACCACCTCTTCCAGTTCTGCTCGGTGGGCGCGGCGCCCCAGGACTTGAAGTACGCGGGCGAGGACACCGAGCTCGTCATCGGCGACGACAACCAGATTCGCGAGTTCGTCACGGTGAACCTGGGCACGGCCGCGGGCGGTGGGGCCACGCGCCTGGGCCACCGCAACCTGCTGCTGGCCAACAGCCACGTCGCGCATGACTGCGTCATGGGCAACGAAATCCTCCTCGCCAACGGGGCCGCGCTCGCGGGCCACGTGGTGGTGGAGGACGCCGTGAAGATCTCGGGCCTCGTCGCGGTGCACCAGTTCACCCGGCTGGGGCGCTACGCGTTCATCTCCGGCGGCTCCATGGTCACCATGGACGTGCCCCCGTACTGCACGGTGCAGGGGGACCGGGCCACGCTCGTGGGCCTCAACACCGTGGGCCTGGAGCGCGGCGGCTTCACCGAGGAGCAGATTGGCCGCGTCAAGGAGGCCTACCGCATCCTCTTCCGCTCCAAGCTGGGGCTCCAGGACGCGCTCGCGCAGCTTCGCGGGGAGCTGGCCAGCCACCCGGAAGTCGAGCACCTGGTGCGGTTCGTGGAGCAGAGCAAGCGCGGCGTGACGCGCTAGGCGCACCCCTTTCGCGGGAACGGAGTGGAACGGGTGGAGCGCATCGGGCTCATCGCGGGCAACGGCCAGCTTCCCTTCCTCTTCGCGCGGGCCGCCCGGGCGCGGGGCCTGGAGGTGGTGGTCGCCGCGCACCGAGGGGAGACGGACCCGGCCCTGGAGCAGGAGGTAGGCCACTTCTCCTGGGTGCGCGTGGGGCAGGTGGCCCGCATCCAGAAGGTCTTCCTCCAGGCGGGCGTCACCCGAGCGGCCATGGCGGGCGGCATCGGCCGCGTGCGGGCGCTCACCGAAGCCCGGCCGGACCTGGGCGCGGTGCGCATCATCTCGCGCCTGCGCAGCTTCCGGGACGACGCGCTCCTGCGCGCGGTGGCCGCGGACTTCGAGGCGCGCGGCATCACCATCATCGCGCCCACGGACTTCCTGGGCGAGGTGCTCTGCCCCGAGGGGCACCTGGCGGGCCCCGCGCTCAAGTCCGCGCAGGAGAAGGACGTGGCCCTGGGCCGCGAGGTGGCCGTGCTCCTGGGCCAGGCGGACGTGGGCCAGACGGTGGTGGTGCGCGACGGCCACGTGCTCGCGCTGGAGGCCGTGGAGGGCACCGACGAGACCATCCGCCGGGGCGGCCGGCTGGGCGGGCCCGGCGCGGTGGTGGTGAAGCGCTGCAAGCCGGAGCAGGACCTGCGCTTCGACCTGCCCGCCGTGGGCCCTCGTACGCTGGAGGTCATGGCGGAGGTGGGCGCCCGGGTGCTGGCGCTGGAGGTAGGGCGCACGGTGCTGCTGGACGCACCCGCCCTCTTCGCCGGGGCCGCCGCGCGAGGCATCACCCTGGTGGGCGTGCGCTAGGCTCCGGGAATCCGTTTCCCCGGGCTGGAGTTGCCTTCCCACCTCCCCCGCGACGCCGAGGCTGACGCCGCATGTCCGTTCGAATCGTACCTCTCGTGGTCCTGCTGGGCCTGCCGCTGCCTGTCTTCGCGGAGGCCATCCGGGTGTCGCTGGAGGGCCGCGCGGCGCTGGGCGAGGGCCTGCCCGCGCTCGTCATCCGCATCGAGGAGCCCATCACCGGCTTCGAGGTGAAGCTCAAGCGCAGCGACGGCAAGGCGGTGGAGCTCAAGGGGGGCGGCAAGCCGGGCGTCACCCGGCGCCTCCCCCTGGAGCAGCCGGAGGGGAAGTTCCACTACGAGGGCGAGCTCACGGTGCGCTTCCCGGACGGCGCGGAGCCGGGCGCCATGCCGCTCGCCTTCGACACGGAGCTGTACGGCCCGCTGAAGCTGGAGGTGCGCCGCGAGGACGTGGACGTGGCGGGGCGCACGCTGCGCTTCACGCTGTCCCGCCCGGCCGCGAAGACGGAGGTGACGGTGTTGATGGACACCGGCAAGACGGCCTTCGCGGGCGACGTGGACTTCAAGGGCGCGCCCGCGGGCACGCCCCTGGAGGTGAAGTGGCTGCCGGCGGAGGGCCAGGTGATGCGCATCCGCCTGCGCGCCTACGACACCTCCGACTTCTACACCGGCGTGGACCTCTACCCCTGGCAGGTGGACATCCCGCACGAGGAGGTGGGCTTCGCATCCGGGCGCTCGGACGTCCCCCCGGCGGAGAAGGGCAAGCTGGACGCCAGCTACAAGAGCATCGCGGACGCGTTGAATAAGTATGGCCGCTGGGCGTCGCTGCGGCTGTACGTGCTTGGGCACACCGACACGGTGGGAAAGTCGGACGACAACCGCGAGCTGTCACTCAAGCGGGCGAAGAGCATCGCGTCGTACTTCCGCCAACGCGGGCTGAAGGTACCAGTCTTCTACGAGGGGTTCGGAGAACAGTCCCTGGCGGTGCCCACGCCGGACGAGACGGCGGAGGCGGCCAACCGTCGCGCGGAATACATCATCGCGGTGGAGGACCCGTCCCTGACGAACGCGCCCTTCGCCCCTCGCTGGCGAAAGCCATGAGGTGACACATGGTGGGAACTCCTGGCATCCGGTGGGCGCTCGCCGTGGCGGCCCTGGGCCTCGTGGGCACGGTGGGCTGCGTGCACACGGTGCCATACGCGGAGCGCGTGGAGGCGGAGGACGAGAAGTGCACGCTCGTCCAGGCGTTGATGCGCCAGCCAGGGCCGGCGCGGGCCATCCAGGAGTTCGTCGCCGAGGGCAAGGAAGCGAAGGCCCCCGTCGTCGTCTACATGCGCCACCCGGAGGAGGCCTCGCTGGAGCGCTTCTTCACTGGCGACACGCAGTGCGCGGACGCCTCGTTCAAGGTCGTGCAGGAGAACGTGGTGGACGCGGTGGTGGTGTACCTGCAGGCGGTCCAGGGCGGCTACGCGTACGACGCCCAGCGCTCCAGCCCGGAGCACCTCAGCATGGACAGCCGGCCCCAGGGCACCGTGCGCAGGGACGGCGCGGTGTGGGTGGCGGGCGCGGACGCTATTTGAGCAGGTCCTTCGCCCCGTCGGCGATGAACTGCACGGCGATGGCGGCCAGGATGAGGCCGGACACGCGCTCCAGGATGGCGACACCGGACTGACGCAGCACCCGCTGCACCAGGCTGGACGCGTTGAGGATGAAGTAGCTGGCCCCGAAGGTGAGCACCACGGCGGCCACCACCGGCAGCGCGGACACGAAGGACGGCCCCGAGCGCGCCATCAGCACCATGGCGGTCGCGATGGCGCCCGGCCCCGCCAGCAGGGGGATGGCCAGCGGGACGATGGCCACGTCCTCCTTCACCACGCCTTCTTCTTCCTCGGTGGGGCTGGTGCGCGTGGAGGACGGCCGCGCGCGCAGCATGTCCAGGGCCGTGATCAGCAGCAGGATGCCGCCCGCGACGCGGAAGGCGCCCAGCGACACCGCGAACACCTGGAAGATGACGCGGCCGAAGAGGGCGAAGAACAGCATCAGGCCGCACGCCACCAGGCAGGCGCGGAGCGCGGTGCTGCGGATCTGCTGCTTCGAGTCCCCCGCCGTCATCGCCAGGAACAGCGGCACGACGCCAATGGGGTCCACCACGAAGAAGATGGCGGACAGCGACACGAGGAAGGTGGAGACGGCACTGGACATCGACATGGTGCTCAGACGGTGAAGCGCAGCTTCCAGACCATGCCCAGGGCCTCGACGAAGATCTTCTTGTTCATCTTCGAATGCCCCACGCGGCGGTCCTCGAACACGATGGGGACCTCGCGCACGGTGAAGCCCTTGCGCAGGGTGCGGTAGGTCAGCTCGATCTGGAACGCGTACCCGGTGCTGCGCACCTCATCCAGGTTGATGCTCTCCAGCACGCGGCGGTGGAAGCACTTGAAGCCGCCGGTGAGGTCGCGCACGCCCACGCCCAGGATGCTGCGCGCGTAGAGCGAACCGCCGCGGCTGATGATCTTCCGGCCCACGCCCCAGTTCACCGTGCCGCCGCCCTCCACGTAGCGCGAGCCCAGCACCAGGTCCGCGCCGCCCTCCGCGGTGTCCAGGAAGGTGGGCAGGTAGCGCGGGTCGTGGCTGAAGTCCGCGTCCATCTCCAGGATGAACGTGTAACCCTCGGCGAGCGCCCACCGGAAGGCGGCCAGGTACGCGCGGCCCAGGCCCTCCTTCTTCTCGCGGTGGAGGACGCGCACGCGCGGGTCCTTCGCGGCCAGCTCATCCGCGAGCTGCCCCGTCCCGTCGGGCGAGTTGTCGTCGACGACGAGGATGTCCACACGGGGGTCCGCCGCCAGCACCGCCTGGGTGATGGGGCCGATGTTGTCCCGCTCGTTGTAGGTGGGGATGCAGACCAGCGCACGATTCATGGCCCGGCGGACATACCCCAAACCCGGCGCGGGAACACCAGAAGCGGCTCCCACCCTGTCGGTTAGACGTCTCCCGCCGCGGGGCGAGGGGGCAGGAGCTCCAGCACCGTCTCCGCCGCCCGGTGGGCCGCGCCGGCTTCGCCCAGGCGCCCGCGCACCTCGGCCAGCCCATGGACCATCGCGTCGCGGGGCCCGCCCGGCAGCCACACCCGGCGCACCTCGGCGGCGATGTTCGCTGGCGTCATGTCGCCCTGAATCAGCTCCGGCACCACGCGCCGGCCCGCCAGCAGGTTGATGAGGGACACGAAGGCCACCTTCAGCATCAGCCGGCCCACCAGGTACGTCACCAGCGATACCCGGTAGACGACCACCAGGGGCCGCTCCATCAGCCCCGCCTCCAGCACCGCCGTGCCGGAGGCGACCACCGCGGCGTCGCTCGCCCCGACCACCTCCGGGGCGCGGCCCTCCACCAGCACCGGCGTCACGCCGCTGCCCTCGAAGCGGGAGGTGATCTCCTCCCGGGCGATGGTGGGGGCCACCGGCACCACGACCTGGAGCCCTGGCCGCTCGGAGGACAGCTGCTTCGCGGCGCCCACCAGGGTGGGCAGGATGCGGCGGATCTCACTCATCCGGCTGCCGGGCAGGAGCGCGAGCGTGGGGGCGTCCGGGGACAGGCCCAGGCGCTGCCGGAACTCACGGGGGCTGGCGGCCGGGGGCATCTGCTCCAGCACGGGGCTGCCCACGTAGCGAGCGGGGACCCCGGCCTCGCGGTAGAAGGCCTCCTCGAACGGGAGGATGCAGAGCATCCGGTCCACCAGCCGCTGGATGGTGCGCACCCGGCCCCGGCGCCAGGCCCAGATCATCGGGGACACGTAGTAGGCCACCGGGATGCCCAGGGCCTTGAGCTTCCGGGCAAGGCGCAGGTTGAAGTCCGGGATGTCCACCAGGATGGCGCAGACCGGGCGGCGCTCGGCGGCGGCGGTGGCCAGGTCCTTCATGATCCGCAGGATGCGCGGGATGCGGGGGAGCACCTCGGTGATGCCCATCACCGACACCTCGCGGGCGTCGTGGATGAGCTCGACCCCCCGGGCGGCCAACCGGGCGCCTCCCATGCCGAAGAAGGTGAGGTCGGGGCGCAGCGCCTGGAGGGCGGCGACGAGCTCCGCGGCGTGGGTGTCGCCAGAGGCCTCACCGGCCACGACAAGGATGCGGGGGGAGGGCGGCTGCGTCATGGGAGACAAGGGCCTCGCATCGTAGCTGATGCGCGGGGGGAGGGAGGCTGTAGACTGCGGCCCCCTTGAAGACGCTTCTGCTCGCCGAGAGCCACCCCCCGACATTGGAGCACCTGACGGGCCTGCTCTCGCAGGCCGGGTACACCGTGCGGGCGGTGAACGACGCCGTGATGGCGCTGGAGCACTTCTCGGCGGACAACCCGGACGTGGTGGTGCTGGGAGTGGACCTGCCGCGCGTGGAGGGCCAGCACGTCGTGCACCTCATCCGGGGGCACAGCCAGGGCGGGCGCGTGCCCATCGTGGCCATCGACAAGGGGCACCTGGGCCGGGCACGGGGCGTGGGCTCGGTGTTGGACCTCAAGGTCAACGCCTACATTCCGGATCCGCTCAAGCCGGGGGAGCTGGTGCCGCGCCTGGAGTCGCTGGTGAAGGCCGCCCAGGCCCTCCCGCTGGCGGGCCTTTCTTCCACGCTGTCCAGGCCCGCGGTGGCCGCGGGAGAGCTGAAGGCCTACCCGCTGCCGGCGTTGCTGCACTCGCTCCACCGGCTGCGCCGCGACGGCGTGCTGGTGGTGGCGCACCGGGGGCTTTCGCGGCGGGTGTACTTCCTGCGTGGCGGGCCGGTGAACTTCGACTCCTCCGCCAAGGAGGACGCCCTCCCGCGCTTCCTGCGCGAGCGGCAGGTGCTCACGCAGGCGCAGGAGCAGCCGGTGGTGGAGGCACTTGCCTCCGGGCTGCGCATCGGCGCGGCCCTGGCGGACGTGGGCGTGGAGGCGGTGGGGGAGGACCTGCTGGCCCTCTTGCGCGACTTCACCCGGGATCGGCTCGGGCGCGTGCTGGGCATGCGGGAGGGCCGGTACGCGTTCTACGCGGGCGACGAGTTCTCCTCCGAAGTGGCCTCGGTGGAGCAGCCCGCGCTGGCCCCCCTGTTGGCGGCCGCCCGGCTGCGGGTGCCCCTGCGGGTGGTGGCGGCCGGCCTGCGCGCGCACCTGAACGAATACCCGGTGCGCTCGGCGGACTTCGGTCGCGATCTCCAGGCGATGGCGCTGGACACGGAGGACCTGAAGCTGGCCATGCAGGTGAATGGCCGCATCGTCCTGAGGGATCTGCTGGCGCACGGGCGCGCGGAGCTGCGAGCGGCGTACACGCTCTTGTGGTTCCTGCGGCTGACGGGCGGCGTGACGTTCTCGCCGTCACCGGTGGCGACGGGAACGGACGTGCTGAGCGCGTCGGCGGAGCCGGACGTCATCGCGCCGCGCAAGCGCAAGAGCCTTCCCGTGGAGACGGCGGCGGCGCTGCGCGAGGAGGCGGTGCGGATCATCACCCGCAGCTACTTCGGCGGGCTGGGGCTGGACCTGGCGGCGGACAAGGAGGCGGTGGAGCGCGCGTACCACGAGACGGCGATGCGCTTCCATCCGGACACCTACGCGGAGTTCGACATCTCGGACCTGCGCGACCTGTTGGATCAGGTGCAGGAGAAGCTGTCCGCGTCGTACCGGGTGCTGAGCGTGGACGAGAAGCGCCGCGCCTACCTCCAGTACTTCTTCAGCCGGCAGGAGGTGGTGGGCCGCGCGACCGCCATCAACGTGGACGCGGAGCTCGCGCTGCGCCGGGGCGAGTCCGCGATGAAGCGGGGCGACTACCGCGCGGCCATCCAGGGCTTCGAGGAAGCGGTGTCGCTCAACGCGCACGAGCCCGAGTACTACTCGTACCTCGCCTGGGCGATGTACCGGGGCTCGGCGGGGCCGCTGATGCAGCGGGCGCTCGCGGCGCGCAAGGTGCTCAAGCGGGCGCTGACGTTGGACCCGTACCTGGAGCGCGCGCAGATCATCGCGGCCATCATCGAAATCGACCTGGACGACGTGCCGCTTGCGCGCAAGAAGCTGATGAAGGTGCTGGAGCTGAACCCGTATTCGGTGCTCGCGAGGGCGGCATTGCAGAAGGTGGTGAAGTAGTCATGCATCGCGTGCTCTGGCGGTTGTTGCGCTACGCGAAGCCACACGCGGGGATCATCGTCCTGGCCTTCGTGTGCATGGCGGTGTTGGGGCTCGCCACGGGCGCGTACGCGTACCTGCTGGGCCCGGCACTGCGCTTCCTGTTGTCCGGGGGACAGGAGGGCTTCGCGAGCGCGCACCGGGTGCCCTGGCTGTCGGACCTGCCGCGCGAGGCGGCGCTCTGGGGCTTCCCGGTGTTGGTGCTGGGCGTGGGCGCTGTGAAGGGCGTGGGGTATCTGGGCCAGTTCTACTTCATGGGCCTGTTCGCGCAGCGCGTGGTGAAGGATCTGCGCCGCGACCTGTTCCTGCGGCTCACCGCGCTGTCGCCTTCGCAGCTGTCGAAGGAGCGGACGGGCGACCTGCTCAGCCGCTTCTCCTCGGACGTGATGGCGGTGGAGCTGGCGGCCATGTACACGGTGGGCTCGTACCTGCGCGATTCCCTCCAGGTGCTGGTGCTCGCGGGCGTGGCGCTGGCGATGAGTCCGCTGCTGGGCGGGCTGATGCTGGCGGTGATTCCGCTGGCGGCGCTGCCCGCGTCGAAGCTCACGCGCAAGGTGCTGAAGGGAACACGCGAAGGGCAGGCCCACCTGGGGCAGCTCGCGGGTCAGCTCCACGAAGGGTTGGGCGGCCTGCGCACCATCCAGGCCTTCAACGGTCAGCAGGCGGAGCTGGCGCGCTTCGAGTCCTACGCGAAGGCGCATGAGGAAGCGGTGGTGGGCGCGGCCTGGGCACGCGGAGGGGTGCCGGGGGTGATGGAGGTGCTGGCGGCGGCGGCGCTGGCGGGTGCGCTGGGCTACGCGGCGGCGACCCGGGCCATGGAGCCGGAAGCGCTCCTGTCGCTGCTCACGGCGGTGATTCTGGTGTACCAGCCGGTGAAGGACCTGGGCCGGGTGACGCAGTTCGCGGTGCAGGCGGGAGCGGCGGGGGAGCGCCTCTTCGCGCTGCTCGACTTGAAGCATCCGGTGGAGGACGCGCCAGGGGCCGTGCCCGCTCCGGCGCTGCGCGACTCGTTGCGGATGGAGGACGTGCGCTTCTTCTACGGAGCGCGTCGGGCGCTCGACGGGCTGTCGCTGGAGCTGAAGGTGGGCCAGGTGGCGGCGTTGGTGGGCGGCAGCGGTGGCGGCAAGAGCACGGTGACGTCGCTGCTGCTGCGCTTCGAGCGTCCCCAGCAGGGACGCATCCTGCTGGATGGCGTGGACGCGGACACGTACACGGCGGCGAGCGTCCGAGGTGAGTTCGCGCTGGTGACGCAGGAGCCGCTGCTCTTCCACGGCACGGTGCTGGAGAACCTGCGTCACGCGAGGCCCACGGCGACGCGCGAAGAGGTGGAGGCCGCGGCGAGGGTGGCCAACGCGGACGGCTTCATCCAGGGGCTGCCGCAGGGCTACGACACGCGCATCGGCGAGCGAGGCGTCATCCTGAGCGGCGGCCAGCGTCAGCGGCTGTGCATCGCGAGGGCGGTGCTGTCGAAGGCGCCGGTGCTGGTGCTGGACGAGGCAACCAGCAGCCTGGATCCGGAGAACGAGCGGGAGGTTCAGGCCGCGCTCGCGAAGGTCCTTCCGGGCCGCACGGCGCTGGTGATCGCCCACCGGCTGTCGACGGTGACGAACGCGGACGTCATCCACGTGGTGGAGGCGGGCCGCATCGTGGAGCGCGGAAGTCACTCCGAACTGCTCCAGAAGGAAGGCCGTTACGCCGCCATGTGGCGCCTTCAGACCGCGAGCCCCAGCGAGCGGGGAGCGGCATGACCGGGGTGGGGCCTCCTCGCGTCATGAAGCGCGGGCCGGGACGCGCGGCTGTTCCACCAGGGCCCCTCCCGTGAAGCGGTACGTGTCGCTGGGAGCGCGCGCCGTGTCGGGCCTGGTGCTGCTGCTCGTGGGCATCGCGGGCTTCTTCGCCTTCGCGGCGGGCTTCGCGGACTACCCGGTGGTCGCTCCCGTGCCGGGGGCGAAGCCATGGATCCGTGGCGCGTACCACGTGCACACCACCCGCTCGGACGGGAGAGGGACGCCCGCGAAGGTCGCCGAGGCGGCGAAGGCCGCGGGGCTGGACTTCGTGGTGCTCACCGACCACAACGACCTCAAGCCCCCCGCCGCGACGTGGGTGGACGGCGTGTTGCTGGTCCCTGGTGTGGAGATCTCGACCAGCGCGGGCCATCTGGCCGCGTTCGGGATGCAGCGGCCCATCGAAGGCGTGAAGCCCTGGGGGCCGCCCGAACAGGCGGTGGCCGCGGTCGCGGCGGCCGGAGGCACGGCGGTCCTCGCGCATCCCGTCCAGACGAAGAACCCCTGGAAGGACGAGGCCACCGCGCACCAGGTCCCCGGCTTCGAGCTGTACTCGGCGGACACCTTCTTCCGGCAGGCACTGCGAAGCCCCGTGAGCCGCCTCCTGCCTGCGCTGGGGGCGTCACTGGTCAACCCGGTGCATGGCGTGATGCTGCTCGCGTCCCCCGAACCACGGCCCACGGAGCGCTTCCTGGAGCTGGCGCGTGAGCGCGGTCGCATCGCCCTGTGCGGCGCGGACGCGCACGGGCTGCCCGAGTACGAGGACATCTTCAACGCGCTCGACATGGAGCTTCCGCCGGAGGTGTTGCCCGGTCCGCTGTCGAGTGACGCAAGCGAAGCCGCGGCCCAGGTAACGCAGGCCCTGGCGAGCGGCCGGGCCCTGTGTGTCTTCCGGGCCCTGGGAGCGCCCGAGGGCTTCGCCCTGGAGGGCTACGACGAGAGCACGCGGGAAGCCCCCGTGGGGACGGTCCTGACGGTGCGGCTCCCCGAGCACGCCCCTGGAACACTCGAGGTCCGCGTCTGGGGGGACGGCCGCCTGCGCCCCGACGGAGCGCACATCGAGCTGACCGGTCCCGGAGCGGTGCAGGTGGAGGTCTGGGCCCTGGCGCCAGGACGCTTCTTCGGCCACGAGTGGCGGCCCTGGCTGGTCCCCAGTCCGGTGCGAGTGGTGCCGGGACCACCGGGCATCTGATAGAGCGCGGGACGTCGCCCATGCGCCTGCTCTACGTCGTCGCCACCTACGTCCTCTTCGCGCTGCTGTTCCCGGTGCTCTGCCTGCACCGGAAGACGCGGCACGGGCTGAAGCAGCGGTTGGGCTTCTACTCGCCGGGAGATCTCCCTCGTGGAGAGGGCCCCCTGCTGTGGCTGCACGGAGCCAGCGCGGGAGACCTGCTGGCCCTGGCGCCGATGTTCGGCCCCCTGCGCCAGCGCTTCCCCGGCTGCCGCATCGTGCTGTCGACGATGACGGACAGCGGCCACACGATGGCGAGAGAGCGCCTGGCGAAGCAGATCGACGGTGTCGTGTACGCGCCCTACGACCTCTGGGGCGCGACGCGCAGGGCGGTGCGGGCGCTGCGGCCGGACCTCCTGGTGCTGGAGTACACGGAAGTCTGGCCCAACCTCATCCGAGCCGCGAAACGGTCCGGGGCCCGAGTGGTGATGACCAATGGGCGCTTCTCCCCGGCGAACGTGGGGAGGTACCGGGCGCTCTTCGGCCTCATCGGGAACCCGCTGAAGGACATGGACCTGCTGTTGATGCGGCAGGATGAGGAGTCCGAACGTGCCCGTGGCCTGGGCGCTCCCGCCGAGCGGGTCCTCACCAGCGGGAACACCAAGTTCGACGCCCTGGCGGCGGGGCCCGTGCCGGAGGACGAAGCCCTGCGAAGCGCCCTGGGCCTGTCCCCGGAGCACCCCGTGTGGATCGCGGGGAGCACGCACGAAGGGGAAGAGGAGATCCTGTTGCAGGTGTATCAGCGTCTGCGGGAGCGCTGGCCCCTGCTGTCGCTGGTCATCGCCCCGCGCTACGTCAACCGGGCGGAGCGGATCATGACCCTGGCGAGGGAGCGCGACCTGACCGTGGGGCTGCGCTCCCAGGGCAACCCGGAGCGCGCGCCGGTGGTGGTGATGGACTCCATGGGGGAGCTGTCGCGGGCCTACCGGCTGGCGACGGTGGTCTTCGTGGGTGGGTCGTTCACGAAGCGCGGAGGCCAGAACATCCTGGAGCCAGCGGGGCAGGGGAAGCCGGTGCTGTTTGGCCCGCACATGGACAACTTCCGGGACAGTGTCGCGGTGCTGGAAGGAAACGGAGGCATCCAGGTGGCGGACGGAGACGCGCTGCACGCCGCGCTGGAGGGGCTCCTCGCGAAGCCCGAACACCTGCGGGCCCTGGGCGCGAAGGCGGAAGCCACGGTGCGCCGCATCTCCGGGGCCAGCGAACGCAACGCGGAAGCCATGGCTGCCCTGCCGCGTCGGCAGGAAGGAAGCACCTCCTCATGACGCTCATTGTCCATCCCCACTTCCACAAGCGTTACACGGGAGTGACCCGGCACGTGGAGTCCGTGGTGCCGGAGCTCGCGAAGGGCGACGAGACGCGGGTCATCGGCTCGGGCCTGACGGGGGACCTGCCGCGCATCACCTGGGGAGAGCTGATCCGCCGCTCGCACCGCGAGCCCATCGTCTGGCATGCGCACCGGAACAACGAGCTCCTGGCGGGGATGCTCCTGAAGGCATTGGGGGGACGCGTCCGGCTCGTCTTCACCCGGCACACGTCGATGGCTCCGACGGGCTTCACCCGCTGGCTGGCCAGGGGCGCGGACGCGCTCGTCTCCCTCACGGGGCAGATCGCGGAGATCATCGCGCTCCCGTCCACGGTGATTTCCCACGGCATCGACCTCACGCGCTTCCGTCCACCGGAAGACCGGGACGCGGCCTGGGCCCGCCTGAAGCAGGGAGGCCGCCATGGCATCGGCGTCGTTGGACGCATCCGCAAGGAGAAGGGGCAGGGCGACTTCATCGAAGCGCTGAGGCCGCTGTTGCCGGAGAGGCCGGAGTGGCAGGCGGTGCTCGTCGGACTGGCGAAGGGGCCGGACCTCGCGTGGGTGAACGGCCTGCGCCAGGGCATCGAGGACCGCGTACGTCTCGCGGGTGAGCAGTCCACCATCGAGCCCTGGTACCAGGGACTGAGCATCCTCGTGCATCCGTCCTACGTGGAGGGCTATTCGTTGGTGCATGTGGAGGCGATGGCCTCGGGCTGCTGCGTGGTGGCCTCCAAGCTGCCGTACCTGCACACCCTCATCGAGCACGGCCGCACGGGCTTCTTCTTCGAGCCCGGTGACGTGAAGGGCCTGCGTGAGGTGTTGGACGAACTCACCCGCGAGCCGGAGCGCGCACGTCAGGTGGGACGCAACGCCGAGGAGGAAGCGCGCGGCCGTTGCGGCGTCGAGCACGAGGCACGGGCCCTCGGGGACCTCTACCATTCGCTGGTGAAGCGCTGATGCGCATCCTGCACCTGCTCGCGAGTCCATTCTGGAGCGGCCCGGCGGAGAACGTCGCGCTGCTGGCCATGTCACAGCGGGCGTTGGGGCATGAGGTCACGGTCGCGGTGGACCGCAAGCGCCGGGACATCACCGCGGAGGAGCCCGCCGTCCCCCGGTTCCAGGCGCTGGGCCTGTTGGACGAAGGGGGCCTGGCGTTGTCGGTGAAGTCTCCGCCCTGGGAGATCTGGGGCGACCTGCGCGCCCTCCGGCGCAGGCAGGTGGACGTGGTGCATGCGCACTTCACCCATGATCATCTCGTGGCCCGCTGGGGAATGCCGAAGGATGCGGTGCGGATCCGCTCCATCCACGCGCCGCGTTCCCTGCGCAGGTCCCTGCCGGAAGCGAGCGCCTACACGGTTCCCGCGAGTCACTTGCAAGCGAAGCTCGAGGCCAGGAAGCGTCCCGTCCAGGTGCTGCCTGCCTTGGTGGATCCGCGCTTCGAGCCGCCGGTGGACCGCGAGGCCCTGCGTCGGACCCTGGGCCTTCAGGGCACGTACCTCGTGGGGATGATCTCCACGTTCCAGCAGAGTCGGCGTCACGCGCTGGGCGTCGAGGCCTTCGCCGCGTTCATCCAGCAGCGCCCCGAAGCGCGCCTCGTGCTCGTCGGGGACGGCGCCCTGCTCGAAGCGACCCGGGCGCGGGTCGCGGAGCGAGGCCTCACAGGCAGCGTGACGTTCGCGGGCTACCAGCAGGGCGCTGACTTCACGAAGTGGCTCCAGGCGTTGGACGAGGTCTGGATCCTCGGCTTGGGAAACGACTGGAGCGCGCGGGCCGCGGCCCAGGCGAGGGCCTGCGGTGTCCGGGTGGTCGCGGTGAAGGAGGGGGCGCTCCCGGAGCTCGCGGACGCGCAGGTGGAAGTCCCCACGGTGGAGGCCGTGGTCGCATCCGCCCTGTCCGGAGCGAGGGCGAGCACCGGACACCCGACGAACGAGCGCATCGCCAAGGACATCCTGGCGCTCTACGAGCGGGCCGCGGAGTCCCGCCGATGACCGCGACGGGCCCTGGTTCACCGACCGCGATGGAGCGGCTCTTCTATCCGCCGGCGCCGGAGCCCTGGGGCCGCCGAGCTCTCCTGTCCCCGCTCGCGCTGGTGTCCTGGGCCTACAGCGGTGCCGTGCGTCTGCGGGCCGCCCTCTACGACAGCGGCCTGCTGCGGGCCGAACATGTCGATGGCCTGCGAGTCATCTCCATCGGCAACCTCAACGTGGGAGGCACGGGCAAGACGCCCGCGGTGCTGTACCTCGCGGAGCTGTTGATCCGAGAGGGCCGCAAGGTCGGCATCCTCACGAGAGGCTATGGGCGCGAGTCCACGGAGCCCCTGACCTTCACGGGGACCGAACCACTGCCAGAGGTGGCGGAAGCAGGAGACGAACCCCTGTTGCTCGCGCGGCGGTGTCCCGAGGTCCGGCTGTTCGTGGGCGCGGATCGGGTGGCAGGGGCACGCCGGGCCCGGGACGACTTCGGCCTGGACACGGTGCTCCTGGACGACGGCTTCCAGCATCGACGTCTGCACAGGGACCAGGACCTGGTGGTCGTGGACGAAGCGGTGGGCCTGGGCAACGGCCAGCTGCTCCCACGAGGCCCCCTGCGAGAGCCCCCCACGGCCCTGCGCCGGGCGACGCTCCTCTGGCTCCGAGCCGCCCCGACGTCAGCCTCGCCTCCCGTCGTGAATCCCTGGCTCGAGTCCGTGAGCGCGCCACGAATCAGGACGCGGTATGGCCCAACGGGCTGGTGGGATCCCTCGGGCCGCGAGCACGCGACGAACGCGCTGGAAGGAAAGCCTGTCCTCGCGCTCGCGGGGCTGGCCCGGCCCGGAGGTTTCCTGAGGACGGTGGCCGCGCTTGGCGCGGACGTGCGGGACTCGGCCCTGTTCCCGGATCACCATCGCTTCACCTCGGACGAACTGCGGCAGGTCGAAGCCCGGGCCCGTGAGCAGGGGGCGTGGGTGGTGACGACGGAGAAGGACGCGGCGCGGTTGCCTGCTGGCTTCGAGGCCTGGGTGGTGCGCCTGGGGGTGGAGGTCCTGGAGGGCGGAGCGCATCTGCGGCGGGCCCTCGGGCTTCCGGCGGAGACGCGCGACTTGTGAGGGCAGGAGCGCTGTGGGACAACGCGCGCCCATGGCCGCGGCCCCGTCTTCACGTCCGTCAGCTCCCTCCTCGCGTCTGCCACTCGCGTTCGCGCGCCGTCGAGTGTTGTTGGTAGGGGACCTGGTCGCCGACCACTATCTCTACGGCCAGACGGACCGGGTGAGCCGCGAGGCGCCGGTGCTCATCGTCCGGTATGAGTCCTCGGAGGTGAAGCTCGGTGGCGGCGCCAACGTGGCGGCCAATGTCCGCGCGCTTTCGGGGCAGGTGTCGGCGGTGGGGGCGCTGGGCGTGGATCCGATGGGCCGGTCGCTGCGCAAGCTCTTCGCAGAGGCGGACATCCGGCTGCACGCCGTCAGCAGCCGAGGCATCCAGACAGAGACGAAGACGCGCATCCTCGCGGGTGGCGTGAGCACCACGCGACAGCAGATGCTCCGGGTGGACCGGGGCCAGCGAGGCCCCCTCCCGCCCCGGATGCGCAAGGCGATTGCAAGGCAGGTGGAGGCGGCGGCGAAGGACGCGGACGCGGTGGTGGTCTCGGACTACGGAGCGGGAGTCGTCAGCGACGAGGTCCGGGCCGTGCTGCGGAAGCTCGCCGCGGACGGCCTCCCTGTCTGCGTGGACAGCCGCTACGCGCTCGCGGCCTTCGCGGGCCTGACGGTGTGCAAGCCGAACGAGCCGGAGCTGGAAGCGCTCGCGGGCCATCCGGTGCGCACGCAAGAAGACCTCCTGGCGGCGGGACACGAAGCGGTCCGCAAGCTGGGATGCCAGGCGCTGCTGGTGACGCGAGGCCGGCACGGCATGGCGCTGTTCGATGCGAAGGGCGACGTGGATCTGATCCCCGTTCACGGAGCGCAGTCCGCGGTGGACGTGACGGGAGCGGGTGACACGGTCATCGCGAGCTTCGCGTTGTCGCTCGCGACCGGAGCCTCTTTTGGAGAAGCCGCGAGGCTGGCGAACGTGGCCGGCTCCCTGGTGGTGCAGAAGCCAGGGACGGCGACGGTCTCCAAGGCGGAACTCCTCGAAGCCCTGCGGAGCACACGATGAACACCCTGGACAAGCTTCGCCCCCTGGCCGACATCGCGGAGGAGCGCGAGCGCTGGCGCGAGCAGGGCCGCACGGTCGCCCTGGCCAACGGGGTCTTCGACTTGCTGCATGTCGGCCACGTCCGCTACCTGGAGGGAGCGAAGGCGCTGGCGGACGTGCTGGTGGTGGCGGTGAACTCGGACGCTTCCACGAGGGCCTACAAGGGACCGGGGCGCCCGCACATCCCGGAAGCGGAGCGCGCGGAATTGGTGGCGGCCCTGGCCTGCACGGACCGCGTCGTCGTCTTCGATGAGCCCAACGTGCGAGCCCTGATCCGCGTCCTCAAGCCGGACGTACAGGTGAAGGGGACCGACTACACGCCGGACTCCATTCCAGAGGGCGATGAGGTCCGGGCCTACGGAGGGCGGACCGCCGTGGCCGGAGACCCGAAGGACCACAGCACCACGGAGCTGGCGCGCCGCCTCGGTCGCGAAGGCGCGAAGTAGCCCATGGTCTTGGACCCGGTGCTGCGGTCCATCCTGGGCTGTCCCCACTGCAAGGGACCTGTCGAAGAACACGACGGCCCCCCGCCCGAAGTCCACTGTCGTCGGTGCCTGAGGGCCTGGCCCGTGGAGGACGGCGTCCCGCGGATGGTGAGCGAACGGGAGCGGCCGCTCACCCCGTGAGCGACACACGTCCCGCGACGAACGACCGGACCTCTTCAGCCACGCGCTGTTCCAGGCCGGCCCCGGAGCGCCCATCCACCACGGGCGTCAGGTCCACCATCCGATGGGGCGAATCCGCATGGCCCCATCGCTCCATGTCCATGCGAAGGAAGAACGCCAGCGTCGGAGCGCCAACGGCCACCGACAGGTGCATGGGCCCGGTGTTGTTGCAGAGGGTGAGGCCCGCGGCCCGCATGAGGGCGGCAAGCTCGTCGATGCTGGTCGCCGGGGCCAGCTCCGCGCCCGGAGCGCCCGCGACCACCGCCCGAGCCAGGGGTTCCTCTCCGGGGCCCCACGTGACGACCGGTACGACGCCCAACGACAAGAGCTCGCGGGCCGCGGCCGAGAATGCCTCGGCGGGGATGCGGCGCTCGCCCAGGCGCCCTCCCGGGTTGATGACCGCGCGTCGTGAACCCGTCCCGGAGAACGTCGCCAGGTAGCTGCGGAACGTGTCCCCCAGCACCGGCTCCCGGAAGGAGAGTCCGCGGGCGACCGCCCCACCCGTCAAAGGGGTGAGCAGGTGCGTCCGCTGGACGGCTTCGTGCCGGGTGTCGGAGCGCGAGGGCACGGACACCGACTGAAGCAGGGACACGGGCCAGAGGCCCGGACCGATGACGACCGCCTTCGGCCCCGCCATCCGGGCGACCAGCGCGCTCGTCACCGAGGGGGCGCTCCAGTTGGCGCAATCCACCACCGTGTCGTAGCCCGCGCGGCGGAGTGCGCGGATGCCGGGCGCCAGGGGGCCCAGCCACCGGAGGCGCCGGTCGAACGCCAGGACCGCGTCCGCGTCGGGATGTCCCTGGAGCACTCGGGCCACCTTGGCGTGCACCAGCACATGCACCTCCGGGGGCGGGTGCACGTGGGCCTTGAGCGTCCGCAACAGGGGGGTCGTAAGGAGTGCCTCGCCCACGCGGTTGTCGGGCCGGACGAGCAGGACCCTGCGAGGGTGGGGCAGGGGCGCGCGGGGGGACCGGCGACGCCCGGGGCGCCAGAAGAGAAGGGAGGCCAGGAGCGCCAGTGCCAGCTTCGCCCACGTTTCAAGCCGCTTGTGCCACGCCATCGCGGCGGACCCTACCAGAATTGGAATGGACACAAGACGCTGGCTTGACCTTGGGACGGAAAGCCCCTAGCACCCGGCCCGATGCTCAAGAGCATGACCGGATTTGGTTCGGGCCGCGCCCGCGTAGGAGACGAAGA
Organism: Corallococcus silvisoli; assembly: GCF_009909145.1. NCBI lineage: Bacteria > Pseudomonadati > Myxococcota > Myxococcia > Myxococcales > Myxococcaceae > Corallococcus > Corallococcus silvisoli. The sequence continues at coordinate 2,111 of NZ_JAAAPJ010000029.1, read as the reverse complement.
GGTCTCCGTGGAAGCTCGCTCGCTCAACCACAAGTTCTGTGAAGTGAAGGTTCGGCTGCCGCGGGAGCTGTCCGCGCTGGAGCCCGCGCTCGTGAAGCAGGTGAAGGACCGCCTCGCGCGAGGCTCGGTCGAGATCCTGGTGCGCCGGCAGGCGGCTACCATTTCGGGCAACGTCCCCACGGTGGATGTGGCCCTCGCCCGCGAGTACGCGCGCGCCTTTCGTGAGGTCGCCGACGCCCTGGGCCAGGCGGTGGACCTCGCCTGGTCGCAGGTGGCCAGTCAACCCGGCGTCATCCGGTTGGAAGAGAAGGGCGTGGACGTGGAGTCCGCGACCCAGGCCACGCAGACCGCGCTCCAGCAGGCGCTGGCCGCGCTGGAGGCCATGCGAAACACCGAAGGCGAGTCGATCCACGCGGACCTGGACGCCCGGATGAAGCTCATCGAGGGGTGGAGCCAGGAAGTCGCCCGGCTCGCGCCGCGCGCGGTGAGCGACTACCAGCAGCGGCTCACCGAGCGTGTGGCGGAGCTCGCGCGAGGCGTCGCGGTGGACCCGCAGCGACTGGCGCAGGAAGTGGCCCTGTTCGCCGAGCGCACCGACATCGCCGAGGAGGTGACGCGCCTCGCGACCCACCTCGAGCAGTTCCGGCTCCTGATGGCGAGCCCCGAGCCAGTGGGCCGGCGCATGGATTTCCTCGTGCAGGAGATGCACCGCGAGGTGAACACGACAGGCTCCAAGAGCCAGCACGCGGAGATCTCCGCGCGCGTGGTCTCGATGAAGGCCGAGGTCGAGCGCATCCGCGAACAGGTGCAGAACGTCGAATGAACGAACTCTCTGGACTCCAGCCTGGCCTGCTCCTCGTCCTCTCCGCCCCTTCCGGAGCGGGGAAGACCACCCTCGCGCACCGGCTTCTGAAGGAGATGCCGGATGGCATCTTCTCCACCAGCGTCACCACCCGGCGCCCTCGCGGCAAGGAGCAGGAGGGGGTGGACTACCACTTCGTGGGGGTGGCCACCTTCCAGCAGAAGATCGAGCAGGGCGAGTTCGTGGAGTGGGCCGAAGTGCATGGCCACTTCTATGGCAGCCCGCAGTCCGTGGTGGACGAGGCGCGCACGCGTCGAGGCACGGCCGTCTTCGACATCGACGTCCAGGGCGGGCAGTCCATCAAGCGCAAGCACCCCGATGCGGTCCTCATCTTCGTGCTGCCGCCCTCCATGGAGGAGCTGGAGCGGCGCCTCCGGGACCGCCAGACGGACTCGGATGAGACCATCCGGCGCCGCATGCTGGCCGCCCGCTCGGAGATCGAGCGAGGAATCGCGTCCTACGACTACATCGTGGTGAACGACGACTTCGAGCGCGCATACCAGGAGCTGCGCTCGGTGGTGGTCGCGGAGAAATGTCGGAGGGGAAGGGTGGACCTCGCCAAGCTCAAGCTCGGGAGTTGAGCGGAGCGGGGAATCGGTGGAAGGCGCTCCGGGTTCCCCATTCACCGCGTCGCGCTGCGCTGGCGACCTGCATCAAACTTCTTGCGCAGCTCGGCCGTCTGGTGGATAAGCCGCTCACCTCGCGGCGACACGCAGGCGTCACCCCGGTGACACCTGAACGGCGCAGGGAAGGGGAATGGCGGAGCCGGCTTCAAGGGTGACGCGAAGTTGACATTCTCCGAACCGATTCTTAGATGGTGCCGCAGCAGGGCAGTGGCGGACGGGAATCGGAAGCAGCAAGGCAGTTGACAGCAGGTGCGGTGGTTGTAGATCTCGCCTCCTCGCTTCGAAGCCCGCGCACTGGCGCGGAAGGTACTTCGAGGAGAGGTGTAGCTCCGACAAGGAAATAGGGCAGTCAACAAGCAAGTTGACGGCGGAAGCGGCGAAGAGGTAGAAGCCGCGCCCCACCGAAAAGAAGTCCGGAATGCAACACTCGGACGAAAAGCGGTGAGGAAAGCTGACAGCAAGCGGTTGACAGCGGAGACGGCGAAGAAGTAGAAGCCGCTCCCCTTCGAAAGAGTCGGCGGAAGTCACTGGACGGCGCCGAGGAAGCGAAGAAGCCCGCAGGACGCAAAAGCAGAAGTTGACGGCGGATGCGGACTGAAATAGAAGCTGCAACCCCGCCGGTC